>JAATVS010000009.1 GCA_014523695.1 Nitrososphaerales archaeon TH5895 | reverse complement strand
CGGATGATATCCATCTTTGCCTAACTTCGGCATTTTTTAGTAGCAGCGCCTCAATTTAGAATAGAAGATATTCATAAAAAATGCATGGCTATTGCGTAGATCAATATTTATGATGCACCACCTAGTGTTGTGTGTGGAATATTTGGCATTTCAAGAAATTGTTTCATTAAATAGAATTGCCTTTCATAGGAATAATCGGTTTTTGACTTATCTAGTCTCGGGATCGATCTATCCATGGTGATGCTGATATAGTATGCCCGAGCTGTGGCTAAAATACGGCCAAACTTCTGTGGTATTGGACATCAAGTATGAAAATCTACAGGCTCACATTTATCCAGCTCCATCCATAGATTACTTGGCGGAGCAACGAATAGAGGATGAACTGGCAAATATCGACATCACTGATAACACGATCATAGTTGTCTTATCGGTTTCAAAGGCAGTTTTAGATTTGGTAGATCAAATATCTCAAAGAGCTGTCCTTAAAGGCTATGATCATATTGCTTTTACCTCTCGTGCGGATCTTTTGAAGATGCTGAGGAATTCATTACGGAAACAACCTTTTCCCGTATATGATTCGACAAATGCGTCACTATTCCCATTGGTAAGCAAATACAAGAATATGCTATGCATCTCCCAAGCTAGATATGATCCTTTGTTCGGTTATGGTGGAAGCCCCACTTTGCTACTGCGACAATTTTACCCAGTGGAAATGAACGAAGCATTCTACGTACGATCAAATAACTTACCTAACCCCCACAATAAATTTCCACCATTAGAAGTTGCCTTGCGCACGGTCGACAGCTTGAACGCTAATTCGATCGAAATAGTAGGCAGTCCAAAGATTTTGAGCTTGCACCATGGGACCATTTCTCAGTCATTTGAAAGTGCCGTTCGCTCACTAGATCTTGGTAAAAAAACTACCAGAGACAAGTGCCAAACTACATTGATAAGTCCCGGTGACGACCTCGAGTCACACCTTACTTTATCTTCTTCACTAAACTCACTCTGGAACGTAATGGAGTCTATCAAGGAAGGCGGATTGACAGTGCTGCTTTCAGAAAATGAGATGGGCCTCGGTTGCAAAGCATTAGAAATGTACGTCCAAGAGAAACTGGACATACAGAAACACCTGCAAGAGAAGCTTCAATACTTGGAAGGGTTAGAACATGTTCTATTCCTGCATGAGTTAACGAAAAATTATGATCTAGGAATAATATCCACTTTACCTGAATATTATCTACTAAAATTAGGACTCGTTCCCTTCAAATCCATCAAGGAATGTTATCATAAAGCCCTATCGAAGTTTGGAAGATCACAAAAAATACTTGTGATCACAGGGGCAGATATCCTCTCTTTAGCCGATTAGTCCCAATATTTTGGGATCAGCGATAGATATCGTCACCTTCAGGAATTATTGAAAATTCTAAAGAGCCTTATACTGAACGAATGATTTAGAAACTGAATGTATGCCTGAAAAATGAGAAATCTAGTCAAATTCTATGCCGGAAATTTTCAGACAAGATAAAGATATACCTATATATCGAGGAAGAGTGAGGTGTATCAGAATTTGTATTGCATATTGCATCCATTTATACAATCACTCAGTACAGGAGATAGTCAAATATTTGTCAACTGAGAAGAAAATTGTTAAAATAACCGATCATATTTATCAACCCAAGCATGAAATTCTGCCTAGACCCGAAGCCGGCGAAGTCCTGAAGCGATTCAACGCTAAACCAAGCCAACTCCCGTATATAATGTTAAGCGATAAAGGTTTACAGGACCTTGACGTTAGGCCTGGCGATATCATTAGGATCACTCGCAAAAGTGCTACTGCGGGTGAAAGTGTATATTACCGGTATGTGGTAGAGGGATAGGAATAATTTAGGTGGTGGTTGTTCGGTATGTGGCCTATTATAAATGACATTTTGAGAAAAGAAGGAGTAGCAAGGCAACATTTGAATTCCTATAATGAATTCATGGAGAAAGGGATTCAAAGCATTATCGATGAAGTTGCGGAAATAGAGATAGAGACCTCAGAGTATCCTTACAAAATAAAGCTTGGAAAGATAAAACTGCAGCAGCCGAGAATTATGGAGCTCGACGGCTCAATTACCCATGTAGCGCCTATGGAAGCACGTTTGAGAAACTTGACATACGCTTCACCGATTATGTTAGAATGCAGTATCGTAGAAGATGGTAAGATATTGGAATCGAGGTTTATTCATATAGGAGACATGCCTGTGATGGTAAAATCTAATGCTTGCATATTGCATAATATGCCCGAGCATAAGCTAATTGAGTTGGCTGAAGATCCACGAGATCCCGGTGGATATTTTGTCATCAATGGTTCAGAGAGAGTCATTGTAGGTTTGGAAGATCTTTCATATAACAAAATTATAGTCGATATGGAAGAAGCCACTGGTACTCTCCTGTACAAGGCAAAAGTATACTCTTCTATTGTTGGCTATAGAGCAAAGTTGGAACTAATAATGAGACCAGATGGATCTGTAGTAGCAAAGATACCTGGATCTCCCGTGGATGTGCCCTTAATCACATTGGTGCGAGCTCTTGGACTAGAAACCGACAAGGACATAGCAAATGGGGTATCTTTGAATACCCTGATACAAGACGAGCTCGAACCTTCCTTTGAAAAATCAAGTGATGTTATCACAAGTCGGGATGCAATAATCTATATCAGTAAGCGTATTGCCCCGGGTATGCTTGAAGAATTTCAGATCAAGAGAGCTGAAACCCTTCTCGATTGGGGACTTTTACCGCACTTAGGAAAAAACCCTGATAACCGGCACGAAAAAGCACTGTTCCTAGGTGAAGCTACGAGTAAGTTGATCGAACTTAAACTTGGTTGGATTGATGCAGACGACAAAGACCATTATGGTAATAAAGTAATAAAATTCGCCGGGCAAATGCTCGCAGATTTATTCCGTACAGCATTCAGGAACTTAATTCGCGATATGAAGTACCAGCTCGAACGGTCAGGTCAGAAGCGAGGAATTAACGCTGTTGCTGCTGCTGTCCGGCCTGGGATAATATCAGATAAACTGAATAATGCGATAGCAACGGGAAACTGGGGAAGAGGTCGGGTCGGAGTAACCCAGCTCCTCGACAGGACGAATTATATGTCTACAGTAAGCCATTTGCGTCGTATTCAATCTCCTCTGAGTAGGAGTCAGCCTAATTTTGAAGCAAGGGATCTCCACGCAACTCATTTTGGTCGCATTTGCCCTGCCGAAACACCGGAAGGCTCTAACTGCGGGTTGGTCAAAAACCTCGCTCTATCCGCCATCATATCAGTGAGCGTTTCCTCGGCAGAGATTGTCGAAAAGCTCTTTGAATTAGGGGTTGAACATGTGGACGAAGCGAATGAGAACCTAAAGAGGATAGGAGCTAGAGTATTTGTTGATGGGCAGCTTGTTGGGTATGTAGAGGATGGTGGCCATCTGGCTAACACGTTAAGGACAATGAGGAGATCTGGTAAGATTCATCCCCACGTAGGTGTATATCTCTACAGTTCATTAAACGATAATGCAACAAGACGTCTTTACATTAGCTGCAATTCTGGTCGTGTGCTGAGACCTTTGATTATTGTAAGAGATGGACGATCCTTGATCACCGATGAAATAATTGAAAAGATTCAAAAGAAATTCCTCTCATGGACTGATCTTCTGCACACAGGCTTCTTGGAATTAGTCGACGCGAACGAAGAGGAGAATTGTTACGTTGACATAGCGGCTGATATTATAGACCCCTCACACACCCATTTGGAGGTTTTTCCTTCCTCCATTTTGGGTGTTGGAGCATCCATCATCCCGTACCCCGAACACAACCAATCCCCACGAAACACCTATGAGAGTGCAATGGCAAAACAAAGTCTCGGCTTCTCTACGCCGTTAATGAATGCGAGTACATACGTAAGACAACATTTAATGCTTTATCCTCAAACTCCAATGGTTAGCACCAAGGCGATAAACTTGCTAGGCCTTGACGATAGACCAACCGGGCAGAATGCAATTGTGGCAGTCCTTCCATATGAAGGGTATAACATAGAAGATGCTGTAGTATTTAACAAGTCTGCAGTTGATAGAGGGTTCGGAAGGACTTTCTTTTATAGAGTGTACGAAGCGGAGGCAAAGCAGTATCCGGGTGGCATGAAAGATAACTTCGAATTACCTTCTTCTGACGAGAATATACGCGGTTACAGGGGGGAAAAGGCATATCGACTTTTGGAACAGGACGGTGCTATAATGCATGAAGCGGTGGTCGTAGGTGGGGATATACTGATTGGTCGCACCTCACCTCCTAGATTCATGGAGGAATATAGAGAATTTGAGGTCAAAGGGCCATATAGGAGGGATACTTCTATAGGGGTTAGACCTTCTGAGAATGGGGTTGTTGACACCGTTATAATGACTCAGTCTGTGGAGGGTGGCAAGATGTTTAAGATACGCGTTCGCGATATGCGAATTCCTGAAATTGGCGACAAATTCGCATCAAGACACGGACAGAAAGGTGTTGTTGGCATGCTAGTTAGCCAAGAGGATTTACCCTACTCGGAGAACGGGATAGTTCCTGATGTCATGATCAATCCCCACGCATTCCCATCTCGTATGACAGTAGGCCAGTTTCTGGAATCATTGGGGGGCAAAGCAGCTGCGCTTAGAGGACGAATTGTAGATGGATCAGCATTCCTGGGAGAAAAACTAGATCAACTTAAGGACGTGCTCCAAGATTATGGTTTCAAATTTACCGGGAAAGAAGTAATGTATGATGGCAGAACTGGAAAAAAATTCCCGGCCGATGTTTATGTGGGTGTAGTCTATTATCAGAAACTCCATCACATGGTAGCAGATAAAATCCATAGCAGGGCTAGAGGGCAAGTACAAATGCTTACCAAGCAGCCAACAGAGGGTCGAGCAAGAGGAGGCGGATTAAGATTCGGTGAAATGGAACGAGATTGCCTCATTGCTTACGGTGCTTCAATGATGCTCAAAGACCGGCTCCTAGAAGAGTCGGACAAAGCTGAAATAAACGTATGCGAGCGATGCGGCCTTCTGGCTTATTATGACATTAAACAGCGCAGATACATTTGTAGAGTGTGTGGTGATAAGGCAAAGATCTCATCTGTCATTATTGCGTACGCCTTTAAGTTATTGTTGCAGGAGATGATGAGTTTGAATGTTGCGCCACGCCTATTGGCTAAGGACAAAGTTTAGGAGGAGATTACGGTTTGACAGAAGAATCTATGAAAATATTAGGGGGAATAAAATTTAGCATCTGGTCACCAGTAGAAGTGCGCAAATTTAGCGTTGCTGAAATTACTGCTCCAGAAACATACGACGAAGACGGTATGCCTGTTCAGGGAGGTTTGATGGATAATAGGCTTGGCACGTTGGAACCTGGCCAAAAATGCGGAACATGCGGAAACACATCAGCAAGATGCCCTGGCCACTTCGGGCATATTGAGCTCGCGGAGCCGGTACTGCATATTGCATTCGTAGATGATATCCACAAATTGCTTATCACCTGCTGCAGATCATGTAGCAGAGTGAAACTAGGCCACGGGGATATCGAAAAATATCGCACCTTGCGGAACGCAAAAGCTGCATATTCCGTTATAACCTTGGAGAACATTAAGGATGAAATAATAGAGAAGGCAAAGAAAGTTAAAGTCTGTCCACATTGCGAAAAGGAACAGTACGAATTAGTGTTTACGAAACCGACAATTTTTGTAGAAAAAACTGAAGCCGGAGAGAACCGGTTGCTTCCAATTACTATTAGGGAAAGGATGATGAATATCCCTGATGACGATCTTCTCTTGCTCGGATACGATTCTAAAACAGCTAGGCCGGAATGGTTTGTGCTACAGGTTCTTCCTGTGCCCCCGGTCACTGTGCGGCCTTCCATTATACTGGAAACAGGCATAAGATCAGAAGATGATCTAACCCACAAGTTAGTAGATATTATACGCGTTAATCAACGGTTGAAGGAGAGTAAAGAGGCCGGTACACCCCCGTTGATAGTTCAGGATTTGGTAGATCTATTACAGTATCATGTTACTACGTACTTCGATAATGAGGTCTCAGGGATTCCACAAGCACATCACCGTTCTGGAAGGCCTTTGAAGACACTTACCCAAAGATTGAAGGGAAAGGAAGGTAGATTTAGAGGATCACTGTCTGGGAAAAGGGTAGATTTCTCAAGTAGAACCGTAATTTCACCAGATCCCAATTTGACAATTTCAAGTGTGGGTGTGCCTGTTGATGTAGCCAAGAAGCTTACTATTCCAGAGACTGTCTCCCAATGGAATCTTGACCGTCTGAAAACACTTGTTGTTAATGGACCCAACATATATCCAGGAGCAAATTACATTATCCGGCCAGATGGCGTCAAAATAAGGCTCGATTACGTGAGCGATAGGGAAATGGTTGCTGAATCCCTTGCGTCAAACTATGTTGTAGAGAGGCATCTTTCAGACGGTGATATTGTGATTTTTAATCGTCAACCATCGCTTCATAGAATGTCTATTATGGCACATTACGTTAGAGTTCTTCCTTATCGCACATTCAGATTGCACCCAGCAGTGTGTCCTCCTTATAATGCAGATTTTGATGGAGATGAAATGAATTTGCATGTACCTCAAAGTGAAGAAGCTCGAGCTGAGGCCGCATTGCTGATGAGAGTTCAGGATCAGTTGATATCTCCCAGATACGGAGGGCCAATTATTGGCGGCATCAGAGATTTCATCACCGGGGCTTACATTCTCACTTCAAAGGAAACATTTCTGAGTAGAGAGGAATTCGCTAATATGGCTTTAAGTGGAGGTTATGGAGGTGTGCTGCCACAGGTAGATTCAAAAGATGGAGATTATCAGGCCTATACTGGCAAACAGCTCTTTTCACTCTTCTTCCCTAATGATTTCAATTTTGTTATCACTTCCAAGTGGAACAAAGCATCCAAAGGCGAGGGCAAGGATGTCATAATCAGGAACGGCCAACTCCTAGGTGGAGTTATCGACAAAGCATCGATTGGTGCTGAAGAGCCAGATAGTGTTCTTCACCGAATAGCAAAGGACTACGGAAACGATACAGCAAGAAAATTCTTGGACTCGATCCTGATTATACTTAAGACATATTTGACTCAACGTGGGTTCTCCTATGGGTATTCGGATTTATGGCTGAACGATGAAACAAGGAAAGAAATTAGCACTATTATCCAACGGGCATATGATAAGGTGGATGAGTTAATAAAGCAATATAAAGACGGGACTCTCCCTCTTACCCGAGGCTTGTCTCCGGAGGAAGCTTTAGAACTTTATGTAGTTAATGAATTATCGAGGGCCAGGGACAGGGCAGGAAAAACAGCCGACCGCGCTTTTCCCGATGATAATTCGGGTGTAATTATGGCGTCCACTGGCGCAAGAGGCTCAACCTTGAACATAGGTCAGATGACTGCGGCTTTGGGACAGCAATCCATTAGAGGGAAGCGCATCAACAAGGGTTATCATAACAGATCTCTACCCCATTTTAGGATAAATGACACCAATCCTGACGCAAAGGGATTTGTCAAATCCAATTATAGGGACGGTTTGAGTCCATTGGAGTTCTTCTTCCATGCGATGGGCGGTCGTGAAGGCTTGGTAGATACTGCCGTAAGGACCCAACAGTCAGGATACATGCAAAGGAGATTGATAAATGCACTAGAGCATCTGAAGATCGAATATGACCTGACTGTGAGGGATCCTCATGGAAATATCATCCAGTATTTGTACGGGGAAGACGGTATCGATCCTGCGAAGAGCGACCATGGGGAGGCAGTTAATATACTTAGATTGATAGAAGGTGAATCAATTGTGGATGAAGGAAAGAAAGCCACCGACCTTGAAATTGCAAAGATACTCGATTCATACGGCGCTAATCTCAACGTAAAAGTAAAGTCTAATCTAGAGACGACATTATTGAATAACCGACTTAGCAAGGCTGGAGTAGAAAAGGCAGTTAGAAAAATTGTAGATTTCACAGAGAAAGCCATGGCAGAACCAGGTGAGGCTGTTGGCGTGGTCACAGCACAATCCATAGGTGAACCCGGTACACAAATGACTCTCAGAACCTTCCACTTTGCGGGCGTCAAAGAAAGAAATGTCACTCTAGGATTACCCCGCTTAATTGAACTTGTAGACGCACGGAAGAAACCAGTTACGCCCACCATGGATATCTACTTGGATGAAGAACACAAAGTTAGTAGGGAGAAGGCCTTACAAGTAGCTAAAGAGATCATTTTCACTAGAGTTTCTGATCTGATAGAAAAAACTGATACCGACTATAGTGGAATTCTAAATTTTTACTTCTCAGAATCACAGCTTGCTGAACGCGGATGTGAACTTGAACAGGTATTTGATGTACTAAAAGGTTCAAAGAAGAAATACGACATTAGTATGAAAGAAAAGCCGTACCAAATACGCGTCTCAATTCCAGACGACCCAGACGCCCAGACGATCTTGACCTTGAAAAACAAACTTTTGAACGCTAGGGTTAAAGGTGTGCCAGATATCGAAAGAGTTACCATCGTAAAGCAAGACGAAGAATGGGTTATACAAACGTCAGGATCGAACCTATCCAAGGTGGTTCAAATTCCTGGTGTAGATACTCAAAGGGTTTCGACCAATAATGTCTACGAGATCTGGCAAACATTAGGAATAGAGGCTGCGAGGACCGCATTAGTGAAAGAGATTACAAACACCTTGGAGGAACAAGGGCTGGAGGTCGATCTCCGCCATATCATGTTGGTGGCTGATTTGATGTCCTCCAAAGGGTACCTGCAACAGATAGGAAGGCATGGAATAGCCGGAACAAAAACCTCTGTACTGGCAAGGGCGGCATTTGAAATTACAGTTCCCACCATTGCGAGAGCTTCCCTCGAAGGGCAGGTAGAGACCCTGAGGGGAGTCACAGAAAACGTTATAGTAGGAGCTACTGTACCCGTAGGTACTGGCATGGTTGAGCTTTATATGAAAGTAAAGGAGGAAAGTGCTGATGAAAGCGCTAGAGAAGCTGATTAAAGAAGCAGTAGCAAGTGGCAAGTACAAGAAAGGAACTAAGGAGGTAATGAGATTCGCTAAAGGATCAAAACTGATACTTGTATCTGATTCAGTTAGTGATAAGAACAGAGTAAGTATTGAAGATCAAGCAAAAGCTAGTGGTATTCCAGTCCTTAAATTTCGTGGAACATCCGTCATGTTAGGGAGGGCTTGCAATCGACCACATAGGATAACTATGCTTTCCATACGGACTGGCTCTGAAGAAGAGATTCAAAACATTCTATCTGAAAAGTGAACTCCTTGTACGCTTTCAATTACATGAAATATGGTGCTGTGGCTTGTTACAAATTGTGATTTGGCGATTCCATTGTACGCTCTCTTTTCAAGCAATTATCCTACTGTTCTAGAAGCTTGCATTTATAGTCTTATACATGACATGGAAGACTTAAATTGGCGATAATGAATCAGATGGATGATTCACGAATTGCGTGCATGGTCTTTTTGCACTTATGGTAATAAGAGGATTTAAGATTTGACGGAAAAAATCAAGTTGACTTCCGATGAATTGCGACTTATGTCTCTATTTCAGAGCATTACGAGCGTAACAGCTAGGGATTGTGTGGTCGATGATAAGATGGATCGTGTTATTTTCATTGTCAATAAGGGCCAGATGGGCCTGGCTATAGGGAAGGGAGGTATGACTATCCGACAATTACAAAATGTTGTGGCTAAGAAAGTAGAATTGGTCGAATATTCTGAAGATGCAAGCGATTTCGTCCGCAATATACTGAACCCCCAGATGGTAAATGATGTAAAAATCACTCAGAGAACAGACGGCTCCAAGCAGGTGGTAGTTCTGGTGGACGCAAAGCGGAAAGGAGTAGTAGTAGGGAAGGAGGGGAGGAATGCTGAGAAGGCTAGATTGCTGGCTAAGAGGTACTTTCAAATATCCAATGTTCTGATAACAAGTGCATCTGAAAGAATGATTGGAAATGAGGTTATGGATTAGTTGGCTAAATCACCGTTAGGGTTGTTCGCAGGGCGTGTGCTTAAGACAAAGAGAAAGCGCTCTCGCTGGTCAAACAAGTATTACAAGAGGCGAATGTTGATGCTGGACAAGAAAGCTAATCCCCTTGGAGGATCTCCCCAGGCAAAAGGAATTGTTCTTGAAAAGGTTGGAATAGAATCGAAACAACCGAATTCGGCTGTGAGGAAATGTGTGCGTGTACAACTGATAAAGAATGGAAAAACCATAACTGCTTTCTTACCAAAGGATGGGGCATTGAATTTCGTAGATGAACACGACGAGGTAATGCTCGAAGGCATTGGAGGTTCAATGGGGGGAGCAATGGGCGATATCCCTGGAGTGAGATGGAAAGTCTTCAAGGTAAATGGCGTCTCCCTAAATGAGTTGGTCTTAGGCCGGAAGGAAAAACCAAGGAGGTAATTGATATGAGTGGAAAGGAACAGGTAAATTTACTTTTATTCAACAAGTGGGATACAAGAAAGATAGAAATCGGAGATATTGGCCTTCAGAAAGTCATATCGCTGAAGCCCTCTGTTATTCCAATTACCTTTGGACGGCATGAACATCAGCGACTAAAGAAGTCGGAGGTTAACATTGTCGAAAGGCTTGCCAACAAGTTAATGCATTTTGGAAAAAGATATGCGAAAAATACTGGGCGGATGGGCGGCAAGAAAGCAAAATCTCTGAATGTTTTGAAGACGGCCTTTGAAATAATACACCTGGAAACTAGCAAGAATCCCTTAGAAGTATTTGTGAAAGCTGTCGAGAATGCATCTCCAAACGAAGATACCACCCGAATCGTTTACGGAGGTGTAGTCTACCACGTCTCTGTTGACGTAGCTCCTCTAAGACGAGTTGATCTTGCTCTCCGTTTTATAGCTGAAGGAGTTAGAGAATCTACGTATTCTAACCCACAAGCCATAGAGGAAGCTCTTGCAAGGGAACTTGTTTTAGCTTCCAATAACGAAATGGCCAGCCATGCTATAAAAAAGAAAAATGAGCAAGAAAGAGTAGCAATGGCATCACGATAGCCAATTGTGACGCTAGTCCAGGAAAGTAACAACTATCAAGACTGCATGTGCAACTTATTGTTGAGGCTGAAACTTAAATAACAAGGTTCTAGTGAAAATTAATATAAATGAATGGTAAAGATGAATTCCTATTCAAGAAAAGCACATTAATGAGTACGAGAGCCGGACGGGATATAATCAAGCAGGCTCTATTGAGAGAAAGGGGATACAAGCAGTTTAGTAAATACAGTCGTGAAACAGAAGAACAATTTCAGGACTTTACCAAACGATACTTGCTATCACTACACAAGTTGATCATCTCTGATCAAAATCCATCTGCTTCTCTTAGGAAATTCGCAGAAGAGATTGGGTCTTCAGAGATGGTTCTTGATGACTCTAAAATACAAGATGTCATGGCCAGACTTTCTCGACCAGAAATTCTTGCAGACAGAGTAGAGCGTATCTTGAATTCTAATTTCGTCTTGATGACTTTCCCTGTTTTGAACGCATTGTTCGATGGGGCGGATGCATACTTTCAAGAAAGTATTAGTTCTGAGGTTAGAACAACGATCATAGATGGACACATTATTGCGATCGATCTTAGCGAACCCATGGACAGAATCATTGACAAAGATGAGGATTTAGATTATCTAGATGATTATAAATTAATGAATCCGTATATACTTGAAGCTGCCAGACAAAAGATTTCCGTCGGAGGAGACACAGTACTTAGATCATTTGAAGAAGGTTTTAAGGACGCTAGAGTAGGACAGTATATTGATCAGCGGCTGAAGGCTAAGCCTGAGTCTATTACAGATGAGAATATGATGGGTTGCTATAAGAAGTATCGTGCTATTATGGGCACGGCAGCTAGAAATATGGCACTTGATAGGAAACCACTTGCTGAAATCTATCACCTGGGTATGGCAAAAGCCAGTGAAGCTGTGGGTTGTGGAAACGAGATCCAGGACGCAATTAGAAACGGATCTATAAAAATTCCATCTTGGCCGTTGTACTATAGCATTATCACTGGCGATGTGCAGAAAGCATTCGAACTAACAATGAGAAAAAGTTCGACGTACTTGGATGAGGCGAGAATCGCATTAGATATGCTGCCTCATGAATATGGCTTCAGACCGTTCTTAGAATTCCTTTTTCAGTATGTCAGTCATTACAATCAATATTGGTTCAATGAATTGAACAAGAGAGACCTCTATGCACTGTTACAGAAGAACCTCGCATTGAGCGAACTACATAGAAAATGAAATTGGCGTGCCTTGTCTTTCCTTTATTACTAAGAAGATTTATTATTCTAACCATCAATCTATCTTCAAACAGAAATGTCTAGCGAGTACGAAAAGAACGTGACAAAGCTTATCCAAGAAAAACTTGACAAGTTAGAATATTTGAAAAAGGCAGAGAATAGGGATAATTCTCAGGTACTGAGATTGGTAAACGAAATAGAAACTCTGGAGTCCCTATTTGAAAATTATAACTTAGGAATGAATTATTTTCGGAGGGCGAGAGGGGGAAGATCAGGACTAAGAGAATGAGAATTTCTCTGATAAAACCCACAAGGTATTTTCAGAAGGGAGAATTTTTAGCATCCGACTCACTGGTAATGCTTCTTCTAGAATGCCGTTTTACGAAGGGTTAACTAACCAAAATGTCTATAATCACCCAAAAAACACTTCGTAATTATTTATATACCTAATTCTTGGCATATCACTCAGGCCATGCACGAGGATAAAATAAAGAGATTATATCAAATTAAAAAGCTATCCGAGGAAGGAGGCGGGCCGGAGAGGATCTCCGCCCAACATGCCAAGGGTAAGCTAACAGCGAGAGAAAGAATTAGCCTACTGCTAGATGCGGATTCCTTCGTCGAAATTGACAAGTACGTGATCCACAGAAATGATGATCCTTCGACCAAGACGTATTTTGGAGACGGGGTATTAACAGGATTTGGTACCATTGATGGACGAAAGGTGTTTGTTTACGTTTACGACTTTACTGTGCTCGGAGGCTCGTTGGGTGAAATGGCAGGAAAAAAGATCGTAAAGGTTATGGATCATGCGCTTAAGGTCGGCGTTCCTATCATAGGAATTCTGGATTCAGGTGGTGCGAGAATTCAAGAAGGGGTAGCGAGTCTAGATGGGTACGGGGACATTTTCTATAGAAACACTCTAGCATCGGGAGTGATTCCGCAGATAACTGCAAGTATTGGTCCTTGTGCTGGAGGAGCTGTTTATTCTCCTGCTATGACTGATTTTATCGTCATGGTGGAACGTATAGGGCAAATGTTTGTTACAGGACCGGAAGTAGTCCATGAGGTATTAGGGCAGGAAGTTTCGTTTGAGGAGCTGGGCGGCGCAATAACCCATGCTAGCAAATCTGGCGTGGCTCATTTTGTAGCAAAAGACGAATACGCATGTATCGACAAAATAAAAAAACTCCTTTCTTATATTCCGCAAAACAATAGCGAATTTCCTCCAATAGTACAATCCGAAGATGACCCAAATAGGATTGATTCTGCCCTTGCATCTGTTCTCCCCGAAAATCCGTATGAACAATATGATATGAAGCAAATAGTTAAATCGATTATTGACGATGGAGATTTTTTTGAGATACATGAACTCTTTGCAGAAAACGTTCTCGTAGGCTTTGCAAGAATGGGGGGGAGATCTGTGGGTATTGTTGCCAACCAGCCTCTGTATCTTGCTGGAGCATTGGATATAAATTCTTCCAATAAAGCTGCGAGGTTCATTAGGTTTTGCGATTGCTATAACATTCCCATAATTACCTTGGTAGATACTCCTGGGTACCTGCCGGGTGCGGATCAGGAACACAACGGGATAATTCGGCATGGAAGTAAGTTGCTGTACGCTTATTGCGAGGCTTCTGTACCTAAGGTCACATGTATAATAGGGAAAGCGTATGGCGGCGCTTACATCGCAATGGGTAGCAAAAACCTTCGAGCTGACATGAATTTTGCATGGCCAACTGCTGAAATTGCCGTACTTGGGCCCGAGGCAGCAATTACGATAACCCATCGCAAAGATCTCAAGAAATCTGAAGACTTGGCAAAAACAAAGAAGGCTCTTGCAAAAGAATTTAGAGAAAAGTTTGCCAACCCCTATATTGCAGCAGAGAAAGGAATTATTGATTTGGTTATAGATCCAATGGAAACAAGACCTATGATTATTAGGGCACTTGATGCTTTATCCACTAAGAGGGAGACACATTCATGGAAAAAACATGGAAACATAAATTTATAGAGGTGAATATATTACGACCAAGGCAATAAGCAAAATTCTGATTGCAAATAGAGGCGAGATCGCTCTCCGGGTCGTACGTGCATGTAAAGAACTAGGAATAAAGTCTGTAGCAGTATTTTCTGACGAAGATACCCGATCCGTACATGTAAAAAGAGCCGACGAAGCATACAACATAGGACCAGCAGTGGCCACAGAAAGTTACCTGAACATTAAGCGAATAATTGAGATTGCAAAGCAATCAGGGTCAGATGCTATACATCCAGGATATGGGTTTTTGTCTGAGAACGAAGCATTTGCAAAGACTTGCAAGAAGAATGGGATAATATTCATAGGGCCTGGAAGTGAAGCTATGGAAGTTACCGGTGACAAGATTAAGTGCAAAGAAGTGATGAAAGGGGCAGGAGTTCCATTGGTGCCGGGAAGTGACGGCGTAGTGGAGGATCTAGATGATGCAGTTGCGATAGCAAAAGAGTCTGGATTTCCTGTTCTGCTCAAATCTGCATTTGGTGGGGGTGGGCGAGGAATTCGCTTGGCAAAAGATGAAAAAGAACTACGACAAGAATATGAAATGGCCTCCGCCGAATCAAAGGCAGCATTTGGAAAGGCTGCACTATATGTTGAAAAATGCCTTGAGGGCATACGTCATATTGAATACCAACTCCTTAGGGATACCCACGGT
>JAATVS010000351.1 GCA_014523695.1 Nitrososphaerales archaeon TH5895 | reverse complement strand
CTCTCTTCCATTCTGCACTGTAGGATAGATCTGGAGAGTACCAAATTGATCCATTCTTCTTTCCCCTTCTGGAATAGGGAGAGGAGGAGGAGTAATAACGATTCGTGTATAAAGCATGATGAATATAATAAAGAGAACTAATATGCTTGATGCGATTAATATAATTCTCTTTCTGTACTTTGCATTATCAGGCATCTTCATTTATATCAATCATAGTTTTTAATAGAGAACATCAGGAAGATAGAGAGAATAATTGATTTCGAATAAGTAGCACGGAAATATATCCACATATCGTTAATTACATTGATACAAATCATACATATAATAAATCAATGGTCAATTGATACGTATGTATATACATACCATACCCTAATGGAGTAGGATAACTAAACTGCTTTGCTCAATGAAAACACTTTCATTTGCTATTTGACTAATAATACTAAGCCTAATCAAAGCTCCTTTGACTGGTTTTGAAACTAATGGTCGAAATCCTCCAATATCATTTTAGGAATAGGATGATCGGGTGTTCCAAGATATTTATATATATTTTCTTTGCCTCTGGAACAGTTCTAACTGGATCATCAACTACAGTCGAGATGCCTTTACCTTTTACTCCTTTATGCGGAAAGTTCTCATTATCTATTGAAAAAGAAATATTGGGTTTGATTCGTAAATTCTTGATTTTCTTAGTTGTTTTGGGTGTAATTATCAAAGATTTTTCTCTATCATTATAGTAATTGAACCATACTGGTTGAATATTAGGATCCCCATCGTCATCAATAGAACCGAGTTGCAAATTTAGCTTATTTTCGAGGAATGTATCAACTTCTTCTTTGCTCATAGAGGAAGTACTGGTGATTGCACTAATGACCTTCATACCACTGATCCGGAATACATGCACAAAAGAGTTACTCCTCACAAGAAATTCTTCTTATTCGAATATATCAGAAAGTTTGATTATAAAGAGATCATCTCGACTCAAAATGTTCAGAACAATTGGACCTCATGCTGCTTGATGCACGGCGTAATAAGCACCTGTTGTGCTAATTAGAACAGATAGTAGAAATTTACATCAATCACAGAAAAACTCTACGAGATCAACCTAGTAACAATGCCATAAACCTGCTGATCCCCAAAATGATTTTCTGTGTCTCTATCATCCGGATCGATGTTGAATATGTTACCATTAGAAATAGATATTGAAATATCCGCCTTATCCCATATGATCATACCATTTATCCATATATCTGCCGTTCCACTTATGATGACACTTTTATCTTCTGACAACCTAATTGGCATATCGTTACCATAAGGCATGAAATTGCTTATCTGATGAATATGCGTTCCCAGGCCATCCATAGGAGATGCAAGAAAGTTTACATCAAAGTTTGTCACGGATCCATTTCTGACACTAAGGTTCCATTCCCCTGTCAAAATCACTTTAAATGCATTGGATATATTAAAGTCTGAATCTGGAACAGTAATAACTAATGAGCTGATCTGGCCTGTTGCGGAAAAACTATCACGACCCTCAACATTTCTGGGTCCAGATAAAACATTTGTAGTATTCCTTTGATCTGACTGTGCAAACAAAATACCAGTTGATCCTTGATCATAGTTGTTTAAGGCTGTTGCTATTAGACATAATATTATCAAAATACAACTGAGAAAGGCTAGCAAAGTGTTGATTTATTTCTTGGCAGCTGCTTTTTATAGTTTCCTTATAGCGCTTTAAGGAAATAATACAGAACGGCAAACCAAAAATTACAAGTACTGTTCATTGTAGGACGGACCTCAATTATGCACCACTTCACATGAAGTTGTATGTGAAGACAACATACCGTTAATGATGATCGTAGTTCTAAATACTAAATGCTATCTATCCTATTCTGCACCTTGTCGTTGTGTGCATGTCTTTTTCGTATCTTATCCTAATCATAATGCGAGAAAAAGGCAACACATTACTAATAACATCTTGATTCAAGAAAAAATCCAGGTATAAACATTTGGATAAACCAACACAGAATTTTTGATTTAGGTACAACTAAATGGATTCAATTTGTATGTTTAATTGTGTAAACACTTCTTACCGAGATATCGTAATATCACGTTAAAATGTAGAAATTTGCAATTTACGAAGCCTTGGAATTTTTCAGTCGGGCGGTCAGGATTTGGCTGGAATAGATATTTCAATACCGATTTAGATCATTCATACAATTTGAAGGGGCATTCTACTATTAGACTAAAAGTTACTATATATAAGTATCGGCTTTTCGGATCTCATCATGTTTACATACGATTTAGTTTCAGTCATGGAAATTGAGAATTAAGAATTCCTCCCAATTCTAACTTAGAGATCTAGAAATCGCTTTATATCTTAGATAAGTACTTGATTGATAATAGTAAATTACATACCCAATCATCAATGATAGAAATATGATGGATTTCAATCGTATTGCACATTCAAAGTAACTCACATCTATTTTCTCGAGTAGTTCGCGAATCTTTGGAAAGTAATATTTCCCATGATCTGATTTTTGGTGCTGCTGAAGTGCATTCTTGTTCTCGTATTGTTCCATAAATAGATAAGTTCTTGGTTGTTCGGATTTGCAAAGGTCGTAGTAATAGCATTTTTTATCATGGTCTCTAACTTTCGCTGCTAACTTTCTGAAGAGGGATTCAAATTCATTTTCTTTACCTTCCATTACAGTTACAGACTTTAGACCACCCACTATCTTATTCGGTGGTAGTTACTTGCTCATATCTATCACTTTCTTAATGTCTTCGGTATGTTGAACCATTTCTGTAGGGTTCTTAAAAATTAATGACATTATTTATCAACTTTTTTCTGTCTTGTTAGAGAAACCTGTTCTCTCTCACCCCTGTTCAAGATTTTGAATATCTTCATCCAAAGTTTTCACGGTAATACCATGAATAGACCTACTAAGGATTTTTTCTAATATTCCATAATGGAGTTCTCCTTCCAATCTTATTTGAGTACGGCCTGGACTTATTTCCTGGCACCTAATAGTTGTTGTACTACCTTTACCATTTCCATCTATTATTTCAATTCGAATAGTACTCTCACTAGCAAGCCTAGTAAGCCTATTAATCGACGTGATCTTCTTGCCATGAAATGAACCTTCTTGCTCAAATTCGATATTATTATTATTCTCTCCTTCCCTATTAACAATCCTTACATTCTTAATATATTCTGGATGAAAGCGAGGTAGCGCCTCTACATTCGTGAAATAATCCAAGACACGTTGAACAGAGGTCCTAACTTCCCTGGTGAGATCAATTCGAACAGTCATGTAGTGTCGATTTATTATAGCTCACATCAAAATATATGCAGATCGGTATGTGCAACAGTGGCATCTTGCTAAATATATTTAGTTTCCCCCTATTTTTTTATCTATCTCATAATATTATTGATTATTGCCCTTTGACCTGGAATCTTACGATGTCTTGCAAACTGGCAAATATATCATCTGACTTTGAAAACATTTCTAGCACAACTCTTAGATATAAAGTCTGAAGCATCTCAATAATGGCTTCATCAACTTTATCAACATACCTCTGTTAGTGAATATTGAAATAAGAGCTGAAAAAATCGAAGACAAGTCGTCATAGCTCCCTTCATTTCTGCTCTGAGCGGTCCTGTTTCTTTATAAAATCTTTATTGGTCCTTTGTACTCGTATTTATACCAGTTAAGACCCAAACTTTCAATATTAATAATAAATTACGCATGAGATCCCATGAAGCCTATGAAATTATAACCTGCAATATATTGCATGAAAAAAGTCTTACATTCATCACTTGTTCATACTAAATGTTAAGAAACAATATAGAACTTCCCGAGCTTAACTAAGTTGGATTTTGAGATGTTGTTCAAAATTTGTGAATAGTCTTCAAGCACTCAGTATAAGCTAATACAGTTAGATAGCCCAATTAGATAGCATATATTGATGTAAATGGTATATCAATAATATTAGACATGGGATATAATAGGAAAGTGCATAGACCAATTTCTTTATTCATTATGTTGTTTGTATATTTAATGATAGTTGTTGCTGCTAAAAACTATGTCTTTGATAACGTATT
>JAATVS010000350.1 GCA_014523695.1 Nitrososphaerales archaeon TH5895 | reverse complement strand
GATTATAAAACTTTAAGATCAGTCTGGAGAAAAATAAAAGGAAATAAGAAGATTTCTCTTAAATATGGCATCGAGTAATGCATCAGTTCATTTGTTCATGTTGATTTGCAGTTGAAAACTATTCTGTTGTGAAGTGTCTTCTTAAGTGTCGATCTATCCAAGATCGGTCTAAAACAGAAAGCGGTCCCATATGATTTGCGATACGTATGGGGGTTGTATCAACCACTTTCTGTACTAACAGAAGTAGAATTGAGAATTGAGGAGAGCTGCATGCGTAAACAATGCCTATATGAAGACATCTACTCTTTCCCAAATGAAACACTGTAATTCAATTCGGTATAGCGATCACGACTGAAAATCATGAGTAAGCTTGGTGATTGTATATGAATTGCGTGAAATGTCTCTTCTGCGTTCAAGGTGAGTACGGTGGCCGCGCGGTACTCGATACTTTGAACAATAACCACCATCCATCTATAATCATGACATGAACGGGCACTTGACAAAGTGCATTGCTGAGTTGCAAAATAAGCAGGACAAATTTGAGAAAGCGGTTGATGAATTGAGGAGCCCACCCCAATTAGATCTAGCAAATAATAAGTGCTTAAATCTTAACTTCGGTTGGAGAACTATAACTTTCATAACGATTCCTTCAAGTTTTATCTTTTCAATCTGACGTATCGCAAATCATATGGGACCGCTTTCTGTTTTAGGCCTATCTTGGATAGATCGACACTTAAGAAGATACTTCACAACAGAATAGTTTTCAACTGCAAATCAACATGAACAAATGAACTGATGCATTACTCGATGTCATATTTAAGAGAAATCTTCTTATTTCCTTTTATTTTTCTCCAGACTGATCTTAAAGTTTTATAATCGCTTAGAGGGTGGTGAAGAGTGACAAAATCCGTTATGGCAACTATTGCTTTGATTTTAGGGTCAGTAAGGCGAGATCGTCAAGGGATAAATGTTGGCAAGTGGCTAGAACAGAAGCTTAAGACAAGAAAGCATTTAGTAAATCTTATCGATCCGCTAGTATTGGACCTACCAATACTTGATCGTATGTACAAGGAGATGACACCTCCTTCCAAGAAACTCACAGAACTTCGAATGAAGATCGTGGACGCAGATGGATATATGGCAGTTACACCTGAATATAATCATAGCACTTCTGCAGCGATGAAAAACACGCTGGATTACTTTCTCGAAGAGTATTATTTCAAGCCTTCCGCAATAGTTTCATACTCACCAGGTGCATTTGGCGGAATAAATGCCGTTCAACACCTTAGAAATATATTTGCAGAGCTAGGTGCACCAACAATACCTTCTGCCTTATCAATACCTAAAGTGCATGCCGTCTTCGCCAACGGAGGTGAGCTTTTGGACGCTACCTTTGAACACAGATATGTGAAATTTGTAGAGGAATTTGAGTGGTATATCGAGGCTCTAAAGAATCAGAGGACTAAGGGCACACCATATTGATACACATTTTCCACATTCATCAATTAGGAGGGGCATCAAATCGCTAGAGAAGAACAAGTTTCAGCAATTGTAAGATGAGGAGCAGATGAAGGAGTAACAAGTTCCTGTCATACTCCCATTATAGGTACAATGATAGTAGCCTTACAATCCCTGAATATTAAAGCGGCCGCATTATAGGCTATGTCGTTGACTTAAGTTGAAGTGTCTGGACTGTTCTTGCTTTTTCAGAGTTTCGATACATGTTCTCAGACGTATCCTGCAAGAATAGCCTTAATCAAAAAAAACCGAGATCAAACTACAACTTGTGATAGCTGAGTAATTCCTATGGGAACGGGACACCGCCTCCTGCTGTGGAGGGGATCTTTGATTCAATGTCGCCACCCTTCTTTTCCCCATTTTTATCGTCATCGTTATTCCCCTCGTCGTTGTCACCGTCATTGTTGTCTCTATCATCATTGTTATCTCCGGTAGATGAACCATCGGATGAGGATGAGGTCGAAGAAGCGGGAGAACAGTCCACCAAGGAAACAACAGCTCTATCACATGATGACGATCGTTGAGCATGCACCTCGAGTGCAACACCGTTGAATTGGCCCAAACCTGAAGGTACAAGCAGTAGGATTACGATTATCAAGAGGCACGAACTACAGACCTTTTCCTTAGTATTTATCTCGGGCAACAGTTTACAACCTTATCTTCAAGACCACTGTTATTTGATTTTAGTACTTGTCTACGTTAAAATTATAATATAATATTATTCTGCTCGATTCTGTCAGGCACTAATTCTATCAGTTGGTTCGACTGACTGGCGACCTATTTCCAATCTGAGCTACGAATCCTGTATTAACTCCCCTTGTCGGTCGTATCAGATGGCTATGATACTCCAACTATAAAATAGAAAATCTTTAATATCGTCATCCTGTGAAATATCTAATCTCCAAAACAGGATGGATCTTTCTAAATTCTCCTTCGTACTCGGTGAATTAACCTTCACGCGTACCATTGCTTATTCAGTACTAATCTCAATGGATTGATGTATGAGGTCAGTTGTCTGACAATCAACTTCTAATATGCCCAACACGCTAGCAGATCATTTATTCCAACACACATAATTTTGAAAATCACCCGAAGAAATTTTTGCTTTACAAGTGTGTGAATCTGGCGCCCTTTGATATCTTG
>JAATVS010000349.1 GCA_014523695.1 Nitrososphaerales archaeon TH5895 | reverse complement strand
TATGTATGACTTTACCAATTGGCATGACGAAGTCAAGGCTGTTAAGGATGATTTTATGTTAGGTAAATGGTGCTCTCCATGGACAAAAATTCCCTTAAACTTTGGTCCTAGTTTTTTGGATGTTGAACATGGAACAGACGGAGACAGATTCTGCTTAAGATTCACTTTAAAACATGCCTAATTTCTTGTAAGATTCGTAAAAACAAATTCACATTCTCTGCATACAGAAGTGTTCATTAGTTGAGTATTTAGGGAGAGCTTGTGTATATGGTGCGATTTCAAGTCTACGTCCCATTTGCTAACTCTAATTACTGTAGGCAAAGTCCCAAGCTGTAGAAAATTTACCAACGTGCTGTTGAATCTGTAAGAGATACCCACCATATTAAATACTATTCTGTGTGTGGTAAACAGAAAACCGCCTCTATCTAATGGTATAATAGTATAAATGCAAGTTCTGACTGCTTCAAACGGTATCGTGTATTTGCATCTGGTACATTCCTAGAGCCGCTATTTCTTAAATGAGCCACTAATTCTCCGTACTTAGAAGGATTACTTCTATCTTGGCTACTGTTTTTGCTATTGTTGCAAGGAATCTAAACTCCATAACGTTAATTCGCTAACTCTCGTCCCTGGATAAGTATTTGGGTATATTTAGTCTGAAATGTCATGTTCTGTAGTAGCTGGTTATAATACGTCTGAAATATTCAAATTAAGTATTGAGATTGTCAGTGAGAGGAAGGTCGCTCAACAGGTTGTGGAAGATGTTCTATTTTTCTGCCGACAATATCAAATGCTATTCTGAATGCCAATGCAGTTATAGTTAGTGAGGGGTTAACACCTAAGGAGGTTGGAACTATAGATCCATCTGCCACATACAATCCTTTATATTTTGCAGTTCCATTCTTGCCTCTATATACCCTTCCAAAGCTATCGACTACCCCTTTTGATGCAAGTTCACCCATCGGGCATCCGCCTAATGGATGAGCCGATATCTGCGATCTAATTAATGTGTCCCATAATGGAATAATGAGACTATCCTCTCCTCCTTTTCCAATCTCCTGAGCAAAAAGTTTCATACCATCCAATATCTGGTCAAAAATTGGCTGCTGCAAATTGTAGTCATTATCCAAGTCAATATTATTTTTATTATCAAGGGTCAGCTTCGAAGTAGTATTGTTATCTCTTCCCATTCCGAATAAGACAAGTATATTTGAAACACGTTCTTCTGGAGTTAAGTTTGCCTTATTTGAAAATATGTTTACCAAAGTAGAAAAGATATTTCCTAAAGAGGATAGTATAGATACACTAAAACCGTCCATTAGTCTTGACAATATACCCCGTGTTTCATCATCATCAATATTGACATTTTTAAGGACTAGCTCTCTAAATAATGTACCAAAAGAATTCTTGGGTATGAAAGGAGCCGACTGAATTATTCCTCTTTGTTCTCTCATCTTATCAAATATTGTAGCAAATACCTCTGCAAACATTTTGGGTATGCCTAGATCTTCTATTGAAAAAGCAAAATTGCCATTCTTGTTATCTTTGAATAAAGCTATAGACGTTAGCATTGGACCTCTGCTAGCATCTACATTGTATTTTGTTGGATTTATTATCCCAAAGAAATCTGCGTTCGTAGAAAATTTACTTCCTAGTGTACCGCTCAGATCTAATTTCTTTGACTTCAATAAAAGTTCTGTTGAACCAAGAGTCCCAGCAGATATCACAACTCTATTTGCCTTTATTGTTTTGGTTAATCTCTGTTTTTCTTCTTCCGTCAAGCCATTGGAAGGTGAAAAGTCTACCTTATCGACAATATCACGATAGTCAATGAATTTCACATTATAGCCTTGTTCCGATGGTATTTCTTCTATTTCCAATACATCACATAAGGGATGTACATCTATTGGTAATCCTAATCTATTAATATTCGTAAATATCTGCTCATTTAGGGTATGTCGAGCTCCCGGAATACACCCAAGACCACATCTACCTTGGCGTTCACAGATATTTGTTTCCCTTGAGCTGATATACTTTTGGATATCTTTATCATTTGGACGAAGAGCTCCACGATCAAAAACATCAGTAGAAATGTCAGTTATCGATAATCTTCCATCGAAATCCACAATTGGCTTGCCAATAGGATCTAGAATGGGATTCCCATCGCCGTTCTTTTTTGTTTCATTTAAAATATTCTTTTTATTGTTTAGAATGATATTAGCAGCATCTTGAAATACTTTAGATTTAGGTAGAGGCATGCCTCCAAATCCTGCTGTTGTAGTTATAGGATTAACTCCGATAAATTTTTCAGCTAAAGGAAAAAATTCATCTAATGAAGGATCTCCGTCATGTTCTGTTGGCCAATTCTCATAGACTATGCGAGGAGGTCTTTGTGTTATATTGAAATATACCAATGAACCACCGCCGACTCCACTTCCGACAACGACGTTGACGTTCTTCAGTTGTTTTACGTCAAATAATCCCTGAACTCTATTGACTGTTCTAGAATTACCGATAGCAGCTAACATTCCTTTAATATCATTAGGATATGCCCATGTATTGAATGGCATATTATTTTTAACTAGGGAGGTTCGGAGAGCATCGGAATCAGGAATCTCATGACTTATCCACCACTGACCTCGTTCCAGAATGCATACTCTATTATTGTTACCTCCATTCTTGTACATATTTGCAATTGCAAGGGAAACAACTGTTCCACCAAACCCGGAACCTATGACAACAGTATCATATTGAGTAGGAAACAGTATAGGATCTTTTATTACAACGATTTGAACGACATTATTTAAATTACTTATAATCTGGCCTCTCCATTTCTGTACGCTACCCTCAGTATCAAAAACTTCCTGTTTTTTATATCTATTATGCCTATCTCTTACTGAGACAAATTTTTTCAATTCATCTTCAATAACAAGGTACACATTAGAGTTTATTTCATCGATATCCTTTTGGGGAATAATCCTAAAGTACCCATTGCTATCAGTGATTTCATGAAGCGAGGTAACGTTTAAATCACCTAATGGGTTGCGTTGAAATGCTTCAACGGGTATCCCAACTAAGGGTTGTCCAGATATATCTCGAATGAAACCTTCGATTAAAACCATTTGTTAAATATGAAGGTTATTAGTATATAAGTAAACATACAACTCCATTTTGTTTTCATAACATCCCTTTATTTACAAATTGTTGGATATATCAGGTTAGCAGCTATTCATTCAATCTCAAAGCAATTACTTCGGAAAGTACACAGTCTTCGTGCTAAGGGATACCTCTTCAACTGGAAGATTAGTCGGGCCAACTAGATTCTCTGCAATTCGAAATGCCAATGCCGAGATCGTCAGTGATGAATTAACGCCCAATGCAGTTGGTACTGTTCCTCCATCAACGATGTAAAATTCTGGGTACGTCTCTGTAAGTGTGGCCCCATTACCTTTGTACACTTTTCCAGAATTGTCAACTACACCATTGTTTCTATCCTTTCCCATAGAACATCCGCCTAGATTGTGAAGTACAATGGTTGCGTTGTTGTTGACATCGTTTGGATCCCATAGAGGAGTAGTAAAGCTTGATCCGCCCTTTTCTCCTACGTGTTTTGATATTCGTTTCATTGAGTTCCTCATTTTGTTAAATAGTGGAACTAGTCTATTCATATCAAAATTGACATCAAGTGTATTTAATGCCGTCATATCTCTGTTGGGATTATTCTTCCACTGATCTTGAAGTTTGATGGTACCATCAGAGGTATCTGTTCCCATGCCAGATAGCAGAAGAACATTATTTAGGTCTTGCTCTGAGATGTGAATTGGAAGACTGGTATTTCCAATAGGAATAGACGGTGGATTCTGCGTGATCATGCTAATTATTTGTTGAACTGATCCGAGTCCAGCAAAGCCAAGTAATTGTCTAAATAAAGCTCCTTGAGACAAAAAGCGGGATACACCAGAAAACATCTTAGGAATGCTACTATCTTCGATAGTATAGATGAAATCTGACCCTTCATTGAATCTTATCGCAGAAGTTACAATTGGTCCTCTTGTCGCATTGATGTCTGTTTTTGTTGGTTGTATTACACCTAGAAGATCGCCATTTGTAGAATAACCACTGCCAACCTTGTTGCTAAGGTTGAGTTTTTGACCCGTACTGCGCGTCGTACTAATAGATTTGAGCAGGATCTCAGTACTACCAATCGATCCTGCAGCAAGGATCAACTTGTTGTATTCAATTGTCTTCTTCTTGCCATTATCTACAAGTCTAAATAATCTAATGTCAAGTTTGTATGACTTTGGGCCAATGTTCCAACTAAAGCTTGCCTGTTTCCAATCCCTTGCTCCATAATCATTGTAGTAAATCTTGTAATTAAACAGCGAGCCACTTCCACCTAATATTGGCTCAATATCATAAACTTCACTCAACGCACGAACCTCTAGATGTTTTCTTTTGGTCGGATGGTTCAAGTAATCAAACAATTTCTTACCATTAAGATGACGAGCAAGTGGAATGCAACCAATAGCACATCTTCCTTGCCTCTCACAAACATTGGATTCTGCAAAATACTTTCTTAACAAGACGGCTAACTCCTCTTGTAGAGCAGGGTCATTTTTGATTGCGTTTAACGTTGGCGTATATGCATTTCCTTTCTTAAATGAGGTTATTTCATCTTTTCTATATGGAATGTCAGTTATCGAAAGGTCCACTGCATATATGTCCTCAACATAGTCTTTCTGATCAGGATCTGCTGGATCAAAGGTTGTTTTATTCTTCACGATTGCTGGTGTTTCTTTTTTTATTATCGCAGCTGCATCTTGAAAGGCTTTAGTTTTTGGAAGTTTAACAGTACTAAGTGCTGTATTAGTCGGAATCTTGTTAACGCCAATAAAACCCCTTGCCATCTCAAAATATTTAGACAGATTATTGTGATTAAAACCAAGGTTTAGCTGTGTATCCCACTTATCCAATACCTCTCCATCTGGTTCTTCAGTAACGTTCGTATAAACTAGCGATCCTCCTCCTACTCCGCTGGCTGCTAGCGTGTGAACCTTTTTAGAAATTCTGTAATCATATAGACCTCGTCTATCAACAACGCGAATGGTATTTAGAACCTTATTTAATCCATTGATGTTATCAGGATATGCCCATGTTCTATAATGTTTGTCATTTGATTCAAGGTAGTCTGTAATACCTATTCTGGAGGTCCGTCAGTTTTATTAAGTTCATGTGCACTAGGACTAAGTGGTAATTCATGACTTACCCACCACTGGCCCCTTTCAAGTAGCACAACCTTTCTTTTGTCAGTATCAGGTTTGTTATGATCTTCCTTGCGACCCAATAACTACACATTCAGTTTGATTTTTTTCATCTGCCTCAACATAAGGCGAAAAAGGAGTACCAATTGGACTTGTTTCATGAACAAAATTTCCTTCAGGGTCATAAACCTTAATGTAGAGATCAGGTTCATTCATAACAGATTCCCAAAATTCTTCTGGTTTCCTGAAATCTTCTTTTCTAAAATCAATTCTAAATCTTCCATCGTCAACGTTACCGTACTACCTATAGGATCATCACCAAAAACATCAAAAACAGGATCTTTATCAAAGAACTTTAAAGTATGTGCTGATAGAGGTTGAGGCTGTGGGCTTCCGTCTGTGAGTCTTCCCTTGAGTGTAAAAGACATTATTTTCTGAATAACGGCAAATTATAAAAACTTATTCCCATGATTGGATGCTGTAAAGGTTTGTGAATCTACCTTTTGACCAAGTACCGTTATGCCATTTACTTGTTACTGTGGATGGGAAAAAAGTGTTGTAGAGTCGATTTCGGCAAAAATTAGCCTGGTCAGTACGTATGAATGAAATATGTATGAAATGAAGTTGAATATCTTATTACGTATCGAATAACAGTTGGTTACGGAGTCCTTTATTTAGTAAGGCATGTTTTTATGACATGACGCTATCTAGACATAATTTGGGGTACAATATCAAATTGTGTGAGACTATTTAAGATATACTTATATGATATCTTGATTTTTTCTCTTTAAAGTTAAATATTAGTTAGGGTTCTTCGGAAGTATGGAACTCGCTGTCGATAACGCAGCTAATTGTATTATATGCATATGGATCTTAGACCAATTTTCGAATCCTGACTAAATATTTCCAAATGATATTACGTAAAGCTGATA
>JAATVS010000348.1 GCA_014523695.1 Nitrososphaerales archaeon TH5895 | reverse complement strand
TGGTTGGGAGAACTGACTATTGACTTGCCAAATGCGTCAGTTTAGGAACCTTCTGTATCACTGTCTCTGAACGCTAAGGTTATGCTCGTAGTGTCCTCATTATCCCACAGTTCCTTTTCTATCGAATATTCGACAGATAGCTCCTTGCCTAAGAGATTCTTGTTACCTGTGCCAAGGCTGCAACCCATTAACCAATCAGAAGGTTATCCTAACCCTCCCAGGATCATATCGCCTACCCGCACTGCAAATTATATCTTGGTTTGTGGTGCCGATATTTGCATTTCCATCAAAGACAAATTTCTCTCCTTTCGCCATTATACTAGTATCCACAGTTGCCAACACCGGGGGCTTCTTTACAGACAACTGAAAATCACTGAATATCAGGTGAGAATATTAAGTCTATAATCGCAGGAATCAAGAACCGGTTGAGGGTATTAGGAAGGGAACCATTTTTCTTATACAATACGAGTATCATCGTCATCGCTTGGAAGACTATATCTCATTTAGAAAAGAAGTTGAACGATAATATCGTAAAAATCTTTTTCAACTCTAAAACAAACTATTGATTATGGTTAAAATAGAATATAAAATAGTAAAAAAATAAGATAACATCTTTGTGTTAGATAGATGCTTAAAGTAAGTATATGTGACTTCCATTGATAACTCTACCTATGAACAAAACTAATGGAATCGCACTGGTTGCGATAGCCGTGATAGCAGTATTCCTTGTCACAGCGGCAGCAGTAGACACTGATGATGCGTTAGCAAAGAAAAAGAAGAAGAATAAGGGTAGTTCAGCAGCAGCTGCAGCAGCAGCTGGTGGCGCAGCAGCATCGTCAGCAGCCGGTGGTGGTTCAGCAGCAGCTGCAGCAGCAGCTGGTGGCGCAGCAGCATCGTCAGCAGCCGGTGGTGGTTCAGCAGCAGCTGCAGCGGCTGCGAATTGATGATTGGGGCGGCGTTAACTCAAGTAAGAGGAGCGAGCAGCGGCAAGTGTTTTGGATCGACTTAGGTCATGCCTAGCAAAGACATAGCCCTCTTATTTTTTTCTTTTTTTGAGTATATCTATATATCGTCCATGGTATCGCGTCTGCCCCCAGTTCCATGATAAACTCGACAATCATAGCAATTGTTATTTTAATGCCTTCGAAGAAGAATTATTTCGTGATAATGCGCTGCTAATACTTGTTCTCGGGTTACTTTCAACAGGTCTCTTGAGTCATCTAGAAATGGTATAAAACACCATACGCAAGCACAATATCCAATTCGTCATGAAGGGACTAACAAAACAAACTTAAGGCTAGACAGCAAAGCCTAAAGATTGTATGTGATGTGTCATCCGGTTCACACATTTTGTATCGGGATAGGATATATATTATTAAGGATGTGATTCTGAAACTCGTAGAGTACGGTGAACTGAATCATACTGCATTGGTAAGTTTTTGCGGATTAAATATGACCAAGCATAAACCACTTATAGAAGATTTGGAGACGAAGCAATTAATTACTAGAAGCCAGATTCTGGTCGGTAAGAGAGCAATTACCATTTACAAACCATCGTCAAAGGGGATCGAATTTTGCAAGAGTATACTAGAACCATACGAGATCATGTTTCCGCGAGTCGTAAGTGGTTTTCGATAAAACGAATTAAGAATATCCACATTGGACCACAGCTCTTAGATCAAATTTTAACGTGGTTTATTTTGTTTTTTGCAATTTCCCATCGTATTAATTACCGTTCTACTCTGCTTGAGATATTGATGGATATCAACTAGGATCTAAAGGCCAATATCCTCAATGCGATATGTTCGTCGCCTAGCGAAACATAAAATACAGATTAACACTCACTTTTAGAAATCCTGAATTTTCTTGTAATGTAAGAATTAGAATCAGAGACCTCCAGGATCAAGAGACGAAGGAGTAGATATGGACGCAGGAATAAAAACAGGACCGCCAAAAGCCGTTAATTTGGTAGTTCAGGTATTTGCAAATTTAGATTCGTTGACGGCTCTATTTCGTTCTTGGTCTCGTCCTTCGCCTCTCCATCTATTCGAACTCAATCAGCTAATTAAGAGAAAACCTTTAGCGAGTTTCCAAATCTCAAAAGTCAGCCTGATCTTTGAATTTGACAAATAATTGCCACCAACAGATTTGCTTTGGAAGTTTGAAATCTGAAGGACGAGAACATATATACCCTACCGTATTGTCCTTCAGTTCAAATGATAAGGGAAATCTGAATTCCAATAGATCTCAGTTAACATGGTTCATTGACGTTGTTAAATAATCTAGATAAACGCTGTTCACAATACCAATAAACGGATACAAAAGTATGCGAAGAGAAAGACCTATGAATTTTGAACAGACTCAATTAGTGATAAAATGGCAACCTAGCAGATTAGTCGGGCCGTTTAGGAGATGATAAGCATAGTTGACATCTTAAGTGCTCTATCCGATGACAAAGCATTCATTTTGTATAACACTATAGCACTCGGGGAAGGTAATGATCTTAAGACTCTTATTAAAAATATGGGAATTACTCCACATCAATATTACTCAAGGATTCTTAGAATCACCAAAGCGGGACTGGTCAAAAGGGACAATGGTAGGTACGTAACTACTGCTCTGGGAACTGTAGTTTTCGAAGCAGTTTCTATGGTAGGTAAAGCTCTCAATCATTATTGGGTCTTGAAGGCAATCGAATCATTTCAATCATCGGCAACGGTCGATTCAAAGGAACATATATCAAAGCTAATTGATACTTT
>JAATVS010000347.1 GCA_014523695.1 Nitrososphaerales archaeon TH5895 | reverse complement strand
TTGTATGGATAGACTGACTGAAATTGAGGGTCTTTTTATTCGCACGCCACAAAGTGTTGCAAGTCCCAGATTTATTATAGAGTAATATTGCATGAACAGTTAAGGTAGTAAGGAAAATTGTGAAGAATCTCGCCTCTCTTGCTGAATGATTCCATTAGAAGTTTACTGTTTTGACATGTATTTTCCCTTGGTAATTCGCCTATTAAGTCATATCTATAAGATTAGTCCTCTCTCGACGTAACGTGTATCAGAAATTAAACGCTGTCAGTCACTTTATGCCACAGTTCTCCACCAAGATAGCGGTTCAAACAGACTATTCAACCTTGGTGGTTAAGGTGGGGTGAAAATCCATTCAATTATTTGCGCCCCCAATAAATCTAACGGAACTCTTCGATAAATTTAATCAGACGACAGATGAAGCTTTTTTCAACCAGATGATACGTATTAATAAAAAGCAATGGTTGCAATGAGGACTAACTGGCAGTATCAAACAGGTTCATAGTATTTTGAGTATTCAGTTTTAAATTCGTTTGATGCTATAAGCCCATAACTGAAGATTCACATTATGGCTTAACTTATCTGAATTCATATGGAGAATTATTAAATACCAAACGTCATCTAGTTGCAAATTTGATAAAAATACGAAGCGTTCTTTAACTCCGCAAAATAGAGTTAGTGGCTATGGCCCTCTAACATCCTAAAAATATGCAGGATACCTGGGAATAAAGAATCGAGTGATTCTGTTACAGCCCTCACGCTCCCAGGTAGGTTGATTATCACGGTGCTTCCTCTCACACCTCCTATACCTCTTGAAAGCATCGACAACGGAGTCCGCTTCTGACCGTACGCCCTCAATGTCTCAGTTATTCCGTTGACCTCCTTTTCTAAAACATTTGCTGTTGCCTCGGGAGTCACATCCCGTGGACCAACCCCAGTTCCTCCGCTAGTGAGCACAATATCGACTCTCAATTCATCGCACAGTCGAACGAGCTCAAACTCGATAACCTTTTGCTCGTCAGCTAATATTTTGTACTCTTTTACTTCTAGACCGTATTTAGCCAGTCTTTCAAGAATGACCTTACCCGATTTGTCCTCCTTTTTACTCCTCGAATCACTCAACACCAGCACAGCGGCCCGAAGTTTCACATCGTAAGTCTGAAGATAAGAATTTAAACCGCCTGTCTTTTCCAGGAGCTTGATAGATTCAATTTCTAAATTATCATCTACAGGTTTGAGCATATCATAGATGGTTAGTGCTGCTATACAGGCACCCGTGAGCGCCTCCATTTCAACTCCTGTCTTATCTACATTTTTCACAGTTACAGTGATTTTGATGCTCCCTTCCGCTATTACATCAAAGTCAACTGCGATATGGTCAATAGATATTGGATGACAATATGGTATTAAATCCCAAGTCCGTTTAGCTGCCATGTTAGCTGAAACTTTTGCAGCATCAAATATATTCCCTTTGGGGATTTTTTCATCATTTACAAGTGTTACTGTGACTGGGGATACTTTAACAATGGCTTGAGCCACAGCCGTCCTAAGGGTATCTGGCTTGTCACTTATATCATACATTCCACCCTTCGTCATTTCCAAGCTTTCCCAAAAGTTATTTCTCTTTCGGGGGTATAAGTGTACCTCCTAACCATCTTTTACCTTTGTTGGTTATTTCCATCTTCCAAATAGGAACTCTAGACTTTACACTATCTATTATGTACCTGCAGCATTCAAATGCTTCTTTTCTATGCTTTGATGAAACAATAATGATCACACTCACTTCACCCACGCTCAAAGTTCCTATTCGATGTAGGACTGTAATCTCTTCTATCTCCCATTTCTTTCTAGCTTCTGTTTCAATTTCCGAAAAAATTTCTTCTGCCATTGTTTCATATGCTTCATAATTTAATTGTAATAATTTGATATTTTCACTATTAAGTTCTCTAACAGTTCCTAAGAATATGACTGTTCCACCTACCGAGGTATTTTGGCGATCAACTAGTAACCTATTCACATCGATCACTTCAGATGTCAAATAACCCAGGTAAAACTCACCCTCCACTAATCGGAGGTAATAATGCTAATTCATCGGTCGTCCGAATTAGTTTTGTATCATCTACAGCCCTTCGATTGATCGATATGGTGAACTGGGCGTTGACGACAGACAAGATTGGAAATAATTCATAAAGCTTTTCTCGTAGATCTCCGACACTCATATTATCATACCAATCTAGGTAAATTCTATCCGTACCCAAGAGGTCCTTGACTGAAGCGTATAATCTTAGGTCTATTTTACTTCCCGTTTCTGCCATCAGATCTAAAATTCAACTCCCATCCAAGTCGCATATTTCAAATTGGATCTTATCCAATTGATTATCATAATACATATAATCCAATTGGTCTTGTGAACCCATTTGAGAATATATTTTTTAGATATTGATTTGGAGAGTTCTGAAATATCTTGATGGAACTCAAATGCATGCAGAATCCATGGTAGGATCTCCTCAGTTCTAAATGCGAAATATCGGGGCCCCTTTCCATAACGTCTGAAGCATGAGTGAAAATTACTTGGACACGGAGTTTACTTCGCAAGTATATGGGATTGCACTATCGATATCGAAAGCCATGCATTATAACACTAAAGTCTCCTTCTTTTATAGAATATTTTTAATCCTGTAGCCAATAGACCAGCTGGACAGTCATGAAATCATATCACGATATATGAAATTACTCAAATTATCTAATGCCTACTAATTGCTCTCTACACGAAGTAACATTCACATTAAAGATTTGGGATTAGATTAAATTTCAATTTGCTTGATGATTGTCAGGTACGAGGAGCACTGCTAAAATGTTGGTGATCATAATTATCTTTCATCAGAGCGATTTATTTTATGCCATTGTCACCTTTTTGCAATCATTCTGCCCAAATAGGAGGCAATAAATACGAAGCCTCTATGGACTATTGATCCAAAGTGAAATCCTTGAATTCTTGAATGTAGTAGATCGCAGCTTTTTCCAAACAACTGATCACTATTTGTCAGGTTCAATCATCTTTCATTTCCATCTCCAAAGACCGATCGAGTTGTTTCCTGTATGTTCTTAAACAAGGTAACTTCTACAACTTCACCTTTTCTTAGCTTACTAGTATGAGTGATCCGACTATTCACAATCACTATGCCATTTGAATTTGTCAATGTAGTGATCAGACTTGGACCGCTGGCGCTAACGGGTTTGGCCAAGAAAACATTATTACGGCGATAAACTATCACGCGTACGAATGTCAGAAAATCCTTGTGAACACTAATGTCTTCAGTAATCTTCACCTTTAATTTTGCTTTAACAGGCCCCCTCGTACCTAAAAACTTGGACAGAATTGGTAATCCGAACATAGAAAAGGCGGCAAAGGCAGAAACCGGAAAACCAGGACAGATGATAATCGGGGTATTTCTCACAATCCCTAGTCCTGTGGGAGACCCTGGTTTCATAGCTACTCCATGAACCACAAGTCCAGGTTTTCCCAGCCTGTTTACGATCAAAGGTGTATAATCCTTCTCTCCTACTGATGCTCCACCTGATACGACGATCATATCCAGCTCTAATGACGATTTTAATATCTCAAATATCGCATCTGGATCATCTTTGCATAATCCCAAATCCACGGATTCTCCGCCAGCTTCCCTTATTAGACAAGACACCATGTATCTATTGCTTTCAAAAATGCTTGCGTCATTTAGTGGACGGCTTCCAGGCTCTGTAAGTTCGTCCCCGGTTGCTAGTATACCAACTTTAGGCTTTTTGACTACAGGGATCCTATCAAAACCCATGGACGCAATCAGGGCCACATCTTGGGGAGTAATCCATGTTCCCTTTCTCAAGACTAATTGTTTTTCTGTAACGTCGCTACCTTTGTAAGATACATGATCACCTCGATTAACAGGTTTGGAAATCTTGACTAATCTATTGGCCCCAGAGGTGGTATCTTCAAACATGATCACAGAATCTGCGCCTTTAGGAAGTTTTGCTCCAGTAGCTATTTCAAGTGCTTGCCCCTTCCTTAAGCGATGTGACATTGCCCCTTGTCCTGCAAGGCCCTTACCCATTATCTTAAGATAAGTCGAAGAGAGAGGCGATGCTTTAACTGTATCAGATGATGATATCGCAAAACCATCCCTGTCGGCTCGATCGAATGGAGGAACACTCATAGGGGAATACAGATTTTTCGCAAGTACTCGTCCGTTAGATTCTAATAAATATGCGTATTCTATCCTCTCTGCATTCATTTTTGGAATTTTAAAGGATGAAAATAGCCTGACCAGAGCCTTCTCTACCGGGATGAGGTTCCTTGGTTTTATTTTAGAACTTGGTATACTATTCATTCACGCAGAAAGTCATGAACACTAGCCAATAAGTTTTTGTTTTAAAAACCATTTCTTCAAATACTCAGGAACTCAATTATAGCTACCTTTGATTTAGTATTATCTAGACTTCTCCAACTAGATGAGCCATTCAGAGAAAATAAAGAAATGCGTGTTGAGACATTTATTTAGCTGTAGAAGGAAGAAATGTCTGAACTATTCCGTGTCTTTCCAAAGTTTGGCCATTCCGAAATAAACTGAAAGAAATATTGTCCCCTACTGATTTGTGCTCCTGGATATATGCCAACAGTTGCTCAAACCTATCTACAGAAATCCCATCTATGGCAGTTATTATGTCTCCGCCAAGTATCTCCCCGTATTCATTTGTGTCACTTCCCTGTATGCCTGCTAAATCCGCAGTGCCATCCCTCTGTAATTTACTTACGAATACACCATGCATATCAGATGGTATATTTGTAGAGTTGATCATACGTTGAATTAAGTCAGGAGTGAGTGTTTCTCCCATGATCCCGATACCTGGATGAAGATAATAACCATTTTCAACAATTGATGAAGCGACTCGGTTAACTATATTCGAGGGAATGACTGCTGTCATTCCAGGAAATTGTCCCAAAGGTACACCCACAGGATTTAGCCTACCATAAATCATTCCTATGACTTTTCCAGTTCTGTCTATCAATGGTCCTCCTGAGTTGCCAGGATTCACCGTTACGTCAGATTGTATAATGTTAGGTATAGAGAATCCACCTGCCGGAAATACTAATACATAATCAGTTTTACTTACCAAACCACCGGTCATAGACGGTCCTGTCGAGCCAAAATTGTAACCGATGGTTACGACAGGATCCCCGACATGCAATGCGCTTGAATTACCCACACTCACTGATCTAAGGGTATCGTTAATAGTCGATAATTGATTCTGCTTTGTAGCTGCGGTAGTTACCGTATTTTGAATTGCAGCAGTCGAATTGAGTTCTAAAATTGCTACGTCACTAAAGGGGTCAGCACCTATTAGTGTCGCTGGGTATCTTTCCCCCTCACTTGATATTATATCCACATTCATAGCCCCTGATAATAAGTGATAAGCAGTAATAATGTGTCCCTTATCACCAAAAACATAACCGGTACCTAGTTCAGTTAGATTTTGTATTTGAGGATTAAAAAGATTCGTAGGTATCGTATTCATGACGCTCACCGTTGAATGTTTTAGTTCATCAAAAATCATCTGTGAAGAGATTGAATAATTGCCTACTTGTGGTGAAGCAAAAGACAAATCCTGTGTGTAAAAGATACACGCAAATAGAGCCATGGCCAATGAAACATAGACCCCAGAGCATTTCCTATTAAGAATTAACACATTCGTCCAGAGGTATGGGGACATTTCCCTGTTATAAGTATTTAACAATCTGAATTTTTTTGGCTTTATCAATTCCCAAACTGTGATCAAAAAATAGTACTATTGGTTTGAGGATAAGCCTCTAAGTGATAGAACCTACGATTTTCTGACGATTGCATTTCAAAAATCAAGTTCATTGCATTTTTTGCATGAATGCTTTGACCCATATGCTTTAATGACTAGGTAACCTTTTTCTTAACATTAAAGTAGTAACAGCCATTGTCATTCGTGAGAAATATTATCAATATTGCTGTATTGCTGTCGTCAAGATAGTTTAAGCTTTAGGTAATAGAAAATAATAACAAACCAAATACTCTATGTCATCTCCTCACCAAGACATTGAAACGGCCTCCCAAGATTCAGGATCAAGATTTTGTAAAGTCATGTTCTAATTTATTGTACAGAACCTATACGTTGGTAATATTCACTGAAACGCACAAAAGTAATTTAAAATATCATTTCAAAATCATATACTTATGGGATCCTAAAGAGGAACAGTTGGATACTTTGATCGCAAGAAATTAAACGTAGCTATCAATGTTATATGATTATTATACATATACATAAGTCGGTATGTACTACATTGTATCCATGCTTACATTAAGAATCTTAGTTCCAAGTTACCTTCTCACAAGTCCCATATTGGATCCAACCTAACAGAGTGAAATTTGTCGAGTATACATCTATCATATCACAATTGTTTAACATTCCTGCCAGTAATTCGGATCGGAAAGATGACAGCAGCTAATCCACACAAACAAACCCCGGCGATTGCAACTTTTTCGAATAAGTGAAGAGACATCACAGTGATAGGAAGTACCTTGACCATGTATTCCCGGAACTCAGGTTTATCAAATGCCTGTGTAAAATGCGCTACAGATTCCCATCCCACATAGTTAATGAATGTACAACTCCCAGCAATTCCTCGGTGCAATTAAGCGGAAATGAACCCAGGTTGCTGCCTAAAGACCTTAGTGGTATCGCAAAAACCTTTATGAACTCCTCCTCGACCTCATCAGGACCCACGTTGAAGCTGTTCATTAGAATGACTGCCCCAACCTCAGCTTCGAATTGTTCACCGAGTGTGACTGAGTCATCCATTTCAATGATTTTTACCATTTCTTATTCTGCTGGAAATAATATTTCAGTATTTGGTGATCTATTTGCGTGAAAAAAGAGTCAGGATTCAATTTAATAAACGATCATAATGAATTATTGCTTCTTGACCATGTCACTTTCCATCAGTATGCGATTATGGTCCTTGACCATCAGGTTAGGAGTCAGATTGACAACTGGCTGCTACTTCTAGGAAAACCGACACTAAGAATTGTGTTCATCTAAGGAAAATAGGAGACTGTTACCACTTCTGGCTCTATCAATTGTATTACGGGTTGACATCAAATCGAGACTTACCTTAGACAGAAATGTAAGATGGTAAAAAGTAATAAAATTCGATGTCCTATCATAGCATTGACGATGGGTCTCTTTTATCGTCCAAAAGATACTGACTTTACCGCATTTGAGACTAACATAAAGTAATGGGTCACTTAGTGTTTTTCGAAGTGGCAGCATTCTCTTTCGTCTGACTCTGCTTTTTGCCCTTATTCTTTGTTTTTTTGCTTTGCAGGTACTTTTTTAAAACATTTGTAAGTTCTTTCACATTCTCTGAATGGGTAGACCTTCTTAATTTGTCAACGGGAATGTGATAGGATCTAACTTTCGATATATTTTGATTCCCTAAACCAATTTTTGCAAATGCCTCAGCAATCTCCTTTTTGGAATAGCCTCTACCTCTCCTGCTACGAGGTACACCTTTGCGATTGGTAAAGACAAGTGATTTTTCCTCGTTGATTATTTGA
>JAATVS010000346.1 GCA_014523695.1 Nitrososphaerales archaeon TH5895 | reverse complement strand
GTGTCTTTATTTCGAACGATTTGGGTGAATCATGGAGGGAACTTACTAATGAATGGCCCAACGAATATACTCCGTTGGCGCTTGCTGTTTCCGAATAGTAGTAAAGGGACATTACTGAATAATTTACACATGCCAGAACTGTAGAAATAATCTAAAGGAATCAAACAGGTCATTATGTGAAGTTGCTTCTTTATCCAAAGTACCATTAGACGTATAATAAACTTCTAAATCTTGAATACCGCAGAATATCGCAAGCGATTTCATTCGTGAAAAAATTGATTCTCGCTAACTAGTAACGCCCTGTCATTTCAACCAAAATTATGAAACCTGTCACGTACTTCATCTTCTCTGTTGAACATGATTTCTCTTATTTGATTCAAGTCCGCGTGGGTATATATCCCAATCCTAGGCATTACTGCCGCTTATACTATTGCGCTTGCTTAACTAGGACGGCATAAAACTAGGTGGTCTAGTGGATTAGTTGAGTTATTCACAGAAAAAAAGGTAGAACAGTAGTCGTAGCTCAATTAGGATTCCACCCTCTAGCATTGCCACCTGCTTTGTCCAGCAAAGTTACTTTCTTTATAAAACTCTGCGATAGCAACAAGCTGTCGACATTGTGTGACAAAGGTATTGACTTTAGCGTTCCAGAAGCGGATCTGGTGGGATGGCTCAATGACCCCGTCAATACGCCTTATCCTGCTATCAGTGAAGCACTGTTCCAGCTGTTGGGAAGTAAGCGTCTCCGTAAACCGGTCTTCTTGGACGTAATAGTCTTTAACTATGAGCAAATGCCAGAGTTCCCCGGATTCGTCTCGTCACCACGCAAGTTGACAGAAGTCTTTCTCCGAGTCCTCAAGAAGGCGGTAGTTGACGGTTACAATGAACGTCATGGCGAGGGTGTCTCAGATTTTCAGGGTCTGTTAATATGATAAAAGAAGGTCAGGCCAAAACATTAGACCTAAACTGACTTGACTACTCCAACTCTACTTTTTTCCATGCATACTCGATACCTTCCGAAGTAATCATCTTACCTTGTATTTGAATCTGGTTTCGAATAAGCCTCTTCAGTAATTCTCTCGTTGGCTTAGCCAAGCGTTTCAGAGATGCCACCGATTATATCTGCAAAATTTTCATCAGAAGATCCAAGCAGGTTTACTATGTCTTTTTGAATTAAGTCCGACCAAAGCTCCGGTTTAACTTTGTCGTTATCATCCTTCTTGAATAAACTCGAATGAAGAGTATTCTCGTAAATTGCTCCGTATTTGGGCGGGTTCTTATCTATACTCCTTCGACGTTTGCCATCTAGACCTCCTAGTTGACTGCTTACAGATACTTGCAAGTCGTTATCCCCGTAAAGACCATCTCTATCCAATGAAAAGAAGGGATTGCCCAGTATGTTCCTATAATATTCTTCCAAATCTTTGTGACTCATGGTTGCTTCGGGCTTCCAACTGCCTGCGATAGCATAGGACTTGACACTTGTTGGAAGTAAATTAGAATAAGCAGCACTATCTGGAGCAAGTGATTCTACTGCCCCTTTATCTATAGGCGCGTATACCTTGGAATAAATATCTTTTAGTTGTGAGCTCTTGCAATCTTTTTCATAATTAGAATTCCATAGTGCTATAAATTTGTCTTTAGAGCTGTACCAGTTATCTTTTTGTCGATAGAGTATTCCAGCTAGGCCTGCGCCGAAGTGAGGTGATCCAATGGTTATCAATCGGCGAATTTGGCCTTTCATATAATTTTCTTTAGCTTTATAACCATTCTGTTGGCATAATCCGCGAGCAATAAGACCACCCATGCTATGAGCAATGATGTCCACTTTGGAAACTGATATATGTTGCTTGTTGTGTCTGTCCAACACAGTGGCAAGTGTACAATTAATTTGATTTATGTATTTTAGCGAATCTCTTCTTTATTTGGCTCCCATATTGCACATATTCCATATGGTGCTATTTCGCCTGAGCTTGTCCCATATGCATCAGGTCCTTCATCTGTGACAATGGCACAATG
>JAATVS010000345.1 GCA_014523695.1 Nitrososphaerales archaeon TH5895 | reverse complement strand
TTATGTTTCCACCAAGAGACGTCCAAGCTGACCAGGTGTTACTTCCAGCAGTAGTTTGAGACCTGAAATAGAGCTGGTTGTCAGCGGCAACGGCAAAGACCTGTAGTCGACCGTCAGAATTTACTTCTACAGCGGGATTACTTTTTATGTTTCCACCAAGAGACGTCCAAGCTGACCAGGTGTTACTTCCAGCAGTAGTTTGAGACCTGAAATAGAGCTGGTTGTCAGCGGCAACGGCAAAGACCTGTAGTCGACCGTCAAAATTTACTTCTACAGCGGGATTACTTTTTAGAGAACCGCCAAGTGCTTGAAAAGAACTCCAATCAAAGTAGAGATTTGTGAGTCCTGCCCTATCTCCATTTCCAAGACTTCTCTGCAGGGTTGCTCCAGCGAATGTTGTTAGGTACATTGTCTGAAGTTGATCGCTTACATGGCCTAGTCCTACTGAGTGACCTAACTCATGCGATGTTACGCTTTCTATATCTATCAGACTACCAGAAGCGGTACATCTTTCTATGCTTGAAACAAACCAACTATCGCCACTATCAAGCGTTATCGTTGCTGAAATGAGTTCGTTTTCTGGTAACGTGTAGCTATAGCTAGCCTGCCCAACCTGGCCGAACGGTCCATCGAGGAATGCCCATCGGACCTTGATCTCTGCAGCCGCGTAATTGCTGATAAGAGTGAAGGAGTTATCAGGCATATATTTGTCAAACTCGCTAAAGCTCGCAACTACAGCATTAACTGTAGCTGTGGGATCAACGCCGCTATTGGCAGGATCTATGGCATAAGTAACTGGGAACCCTTCCCAATGCACTCCATCAGTAGAAAATGCGTTTGTTCCATCTCCACAGTTGTCGGCAAAGGCCGAGAATCCTTCGGGCGCAGGCTCGACATAATCAATGATTGTTTCAGTTTTTACCTGTCCTGCTTGCCCAGAAGGTTGATCTGAGTGCTGGGTCGAACCTCTGGAATTGTAAACAGACTCGTTCATTTCTGCACGGCTGAAATTGTCCGCCAAATCAGGATGATACTTTGCCGCGCTAACTAGTGTTGACAGGGGTGAAGCTAATACCAATAGCATTAAGATGGCAACTATGAAGGGTGTCAAATTGGAATGACAAAATGGCGAATCCATGATTTATTTTGCTTTGTTAGGATTGGAATCACCTATTTGTATAGTACAAGGAGGTGTACATATGGTGGGTATATATGAGTCTGAAGTCAGATAGCTTTAGATTCGAATAAGCTGCCCATTTTGCTCATTGTATTAATCTTGTAAATTTACGGTCCTAACAGATTCGAGAACCGCATAGCGTGCATTTCTAAACCAAATCACCATTATTTTATTGGTCGCTTCAAATTGCTAGCTAGCTAGAGACTAAAATGCATCATGAGTAAAAGTAGAGCCATTTAGGTGGAAATTCAACATGGAATAACCCATATATGGAGGATTCCTTGACTCTTATCCCTTGATAATTTACAGCCGTAGCGGAAGAACGGCCTGAATAGGGACATGATACAACGCTTACTTCGTGCTCTTGGACTTGACAAAGGCTTAGCCTATGTTAGCTTGGGGAATCTAATCTATACAGCTCTGGGAGCCGTGCTTTGGTTCTACCTTGCGTCAATTTTGACACCAGACGAATACGGTCGATTGAATTACGATATTGCTGTTGCAACTATATTAACATCATTGGGTATTATGGGTTTTGATACTACGCTAACAACATTCGTCGCAAAAGGGGTTTCGAAGATGTTTCCCCAATCAGCATTTCTCATAATTCTATCAGGGGGAATTCTGTCAATTTTTATTTTTCTGTTCCTTCAATCTTGGGTTTTGGCGATCTTACTCATGGGAATGCTTTTTTTCACCCTTGTCACCGCTAATTTACTTGGAAATCATTCGTTCAAACAATTCATGTTGATTCTTTCAATGCAAAGGATATTGACATTGATTTTGGTGCCAGTTCTATTTGAGTTCGCTGGGGTTAACGGAGCTATACTCGGATTTGCCATTTCGCACCTCGTCCTTTGTAAAAACTTTTTTCGTATAGTTCGCGAGATTGATTTTTCTATATCAACACTGAAGCCAATAAAGAAGTACTTCCTACATTCCTACTTGCTTGGCATATCGAAGACGCTTCCCTATTTTGCAGATAAACTAATAATCCTCCCTCTCTTTGGTCTGTCGACCTTAGGATACTATCAATTCGGCGTCCAGATGCTGACAGTTACGGCTGTGATTCCCGTCATCTTATATAATTATCTTTTACCCAGGGTCGCCAGAAGCGGGACACAAGACTTATCAAGGACAATTTGGTTAGGATTAATTACAGCCCTTTCTATGAGTTCGATCATGTATCTATTTATGCCAACTATTGTTTCGAATTTTTTCCCGACCTTTGAATCCGCCATCCTCTCAGTACAGATTATTCTGTTCGCTGGTATACCGCTGACAGCGGTGGCTATTATCACCTCTGTTTTCATGGGACAACAAAAGAGTATACACGTTGCAGTCGCGGCATTGTTGTTTATAGGATGTCAATATCTTCTCATTATTCTGTTGGGCAAGTCATTCGGATTGATTGGACTTTCAGCATCAATGGTTGCCGCATCAGGTATACAATGCACATATCTGTTATTAATAAAGAGAACGTCTATCCAAACTGGTGGTTCGTCAGACGGGAAGCAATCTAAAAATCTTGCCTCCTAATGTCAATATATAAATCCAGCCGTCCGGACCCTTTTCAATGTCTGTTATGCCACTTCCGAATCCTGATCCCAGGGTGATCTTCTTTAGAAAGATATCTTTATCTATCACTGGGCTCGAAAGTGTTTCGTTGTTTACTGAGATACCGTCTCGGGTAGAATTCAGATGAAATAAGTAGAGATTACCGTTATTAATGTCGCCAACTAGTAGAGACCCCATGGCACTCAGTCCATACATGTCGGACGAAATAAATTCTAGATCCGTAATCCCTATAGAATCTTTGTAGCTTATTACCGGGTCCCGATAATGGGAGTTAGGTAGCATTTCCAATTTACTTTTATCTGGTGGTTGAGCAGGCCCGCTGATTACTTTCCATCCCCCATTAAATCCAGGATTTACTTGGTTGATTTCATCGTACTCAACGTCTCCATTTTCGGTGTCCCAGAGTGTCCCGGTAATTGGATCGACAGCAAGACCGAAGCTATTTCTTATCCCGTATGCATAGATTGATTGTATGAGCTTGTTCGAAGTACTGTTATAGAATGGATTCTTAGGACTTGGATTTCCTGTAGAATCGATGTGATAAATAACTCCCGTTGGACTCGTGTCTGATGCGTTTAGGTTTTGAAATATTCCACTCCTATTCTGGTCACCTATTATGACAAAAATAGTCCCATCAGGAGCCACCTTGATCTTTCCGGCATTGTGGTTCAGATACGAAGCTGGTAGATCCAATAGTAATACAGGGTAGATAAGATCGGTCCCATTAAATTCGTACCTGTAAACCCTGTTACCAAGCGGAGTAGCTCCATCAGTAAGGGATTCTGTAAGATAGAGAAAGACGAACTTCTGAGAGCCTTGATCCATCCTGTAATTTATTTCGTTGCTGGTTATGTCCTTGACGGCTACCCCTAGCAGACCTCGCTCCCCCAGCCCATTCACATTCAAATCCAAGAGAGGCCGTTCATCCAGTTTACCGTTTGAGATTAGGCGAACCCTTCCATCATTCTTTTCTAAAAGAAGGACATTCTCTCTGTCTAGGAAGGCCATGCTTGTTGTCGCAGTGTCCGAACTGGATAGGTTTCCATAGAAAAAGGTTTCTATATCAAATTTGTCACTATTGATTAAGGGCTCCTCATTAATTTTATACTCAAACACAGATCCGCTATCCTTCGCGATCGAGAATATGTGTGGATCATTATTTTTGCCATTTATGACACTGACCGCAGCGCTAAAGCCTCCCAGAGGAATTCCGCTTGAATTGATATTGATACTGGGAGTGTACCAAAAATATACTGACGAATCAAAGTCGGCAATTGAAACGACGAGTGGTCCATGTGAATCACCGGTTGACACAATGGCAATCCGTTTGGTGGGGCCTCCAAGTGGTATCCAATCAGTACTCCATGTACCGTTTGGAAGCTGATGTTTACGATATATCGCATTATCTGCCAATCCTATGGAGAAGACCACTAGACTACCGTTTCTATCATTTCCAACTGCTATCTGTTTGCTCTCTCCACCAAGTGGTATCCAATCAGTACTCCATGTACTGTTTGGAAGCTGATGTTTAAAATGTGGCGTTTTGCTATTTAGACCAACAGAAAAAGCTACAAGATTACGGTCTCTGTCATTTCCAACTGCTATCTGTTTGCTCTCTCCACCGAGTGGTATCCAATCAGTACTCCATGTACCGTTTGGAAGCTGTTGCTTGTAATATGGCATACTATCTGCCATTCCGGTGGAGAAGACCACTAGACTACCGTTTCTATCATTTCCAACTGCTATCTGTTTGCTCTCTCCACCAAGTGGTATCCAATCAGTACTCCATGTACTGTTTGGAAGCTGATGTTTGCGGTATATCGCGTTATCTACCATTCCTATGGAGAAGACAACTAGACTACCGTTTCTATCATTTCCAACTGCTATCTGTTTGCTCTCTCCGTATCCTACTTCCGCCCAATTGCCTAGAGGGTATGCCTGAACGAGTTTTGATTCAGGTAGGTGTAGTAACCATTGTATGCTTGATAACACAATGATCAAAAGGAGACACGAAATCGGTCCAGAGAAGACCTTCAACTCAAAGGCTACCTCTATTAGCAAAGATCGTACGATCAATCCGTGACAGGCTAATACAGCAAACAATGCACCGGTCCAATCGTGTACTTTTGGTAGTTTCAGGAAGAACGAGCGGGTCACTCTCGCTCCCTTGCTTGCCTTCTATAATATTTGCCCGGCAGAGTAAATAATGATAATGATTTTTAATTAACAAAGTTCATCAACCATTGTATCTGAATGAAATATTATCATATTTTGGGTTTATGCCTCTATATTAGTATAATATAGGTCATCATCT
>JAATVS010000344.1 GCA_014523695.1 Nitrososphaerales archaeon TH5895 | reverse complement strand
TGGCTGGCTAAGTATTGGTAGTACACTAAATCAGCGGGTATCCCTAAGTGATGGAAAGCAAATCCCGATTCAAATAATATCTTATTATGATGATATTAAAGATTTTAATTTCGACTCAAGCAAAAAACAAATTCAATTCACAATGCCATTTAATTGGAATATAACAAGGCTCGAGGATCAAAAACAACTAATGGTACATCAAGAAGTTTCAATACCAAAAGGAAGTTCCTTGGTTTCCGACTCCTATACTGGAATGGTAAATGGAATAGATGTAACAAAAAATCTAGTGGTAGATCCTAGCAATTCCTCAAAGAATATAGTGCACTTTATGTTACCAAAACCCGAAATTATACAAATCGCAAAAGAGGTTAATAATAACGTACCTGAGGCAGCATCAAATGGATTAATGGAATTTTCGCTTGCACCATCTACGAATGCAACTTCCTCGTCGTCGCCGAATGAGATGACCAATATGGCGGGTATGTAAATTAAAGGCCTGCAAAACCGCTTCCTATGATGAGCACATCACAATACGAATTCGAGTTTTAGCTTTAAATTTCATCGCTCTTATTTGATTGGTTGTCAGTTTACTCCCCGGTTTAATGTATTTATAATATATTGTATAAGACGGTAGAGTTGGCAGATTACTGGGCATGAGGAACCTGGCCAAGAGAAATAATTGAAGTCCATTTTATTATAGAGCTTAGAATCACCGAAATCTAGATGCTCTACGTTACCATAGAAATACGACAGTTTTAGTGACGGATATGAAAAATTGGCCCGTTTTCAAGCAGTAAGCTAGTTTATCGCTGCGGACTCTGATAGACAATGCATCGAAGTCCTTACCTATCCTACTAAAAATATTTTACTAACCGTCAGGTGGTCTAGCGGTCTATTCAGCTAAGTATACTTTTGATCCCTTACCAATTTTTATACTCCAAGAAATATACTACGAGTTATGAACAAATCTAACTCAACTGAAACAGGTATTGTTTCGCACATTCTCTATAGAGTACCAAAAAATAATCATGACGCAATGTTGCGAATCTGCAAAGAGGCCTATGATATGTTCAAGCAATACGGTATTCTCCACTATGACGCCTTCAAGCTTAGCAATACAGATGTACCAATGGAAGGATTTGCCAATATTGCAAGTGTCATTTCTGCCAATCAAGATGAGGAAGTTTGGATTGAGTCAATTTATTACAGAGATCGCCAACACATGAATGAAGTAATGACAAAGATGGAAAAGGACGAAGGAGCCGGCCAAATGATGAAACAATCAATGGATCTGCTGCCTCCGGGTGCCAAGTTCATCGTCGGTGACTTTGAACGTCTGAGTGTCTAGGTGGACATAGGATATAGCTCTCGGTATGGGATAGGAACCGACTCAGCAGCAGATAGCTCATTATTATGTTATCCAAAGGTCTTGTCGTACTTATCTTCCGAATGAGATTTATTGCATCTACTCGACCTTTTTTGATCAAGCCTTAAGAAGGTACCCTATGAATGCTAGCTCATAGCTAACTCCATCTATCATATAACAACAATCACATCTTCCAACAGGAATCAAGTATACTTTAATTTACTATTGTAGATTGCTGGCTATTCCTTTTCTTATATTTAGACGGTTCCTGCTGTCCTATCTTGAATACTACTCATAATACCTCTTTTCTAGTGACAAAGGTTCCAAGTTCTGTCATTCTACCAGCGAGGAAGCCTAGTAGAAGACCATAGAGTAAGTGGAAAATAAGTGAACCTATGATAATAACTGGATACAATCCCTGAAAATGACTCGAAATTTCAAAAATGTATTGGTTTGGTGCTGATGCAACATAAGAATCTAGCTTGGGTAGTATCCCGAAGGTAGTAAGCGGTAAGAATAAGATAGTCCATAAAGCAGCTCCTACTACCAATCCTGTTTTTATACCTTGTCTATAGCTATTAGGAGCAAGTTTCCTCCAAAATATGGAGGCCTGTCCATATATGTTCCCGGCGACCGTACCAGTAAGCAGATGCAGTCCAAGGCCGACATATTGAGCTATTGCTGGATCATTTATCCCTAAAGATATTCCAATCACGGCAAAGAATGTACCGCCAGGAGTTCCTGAAGCATAATCAACGAGCACAAGCAATCCTGAGATTGCCCATACGGATACAAATCCTGCAATAGTACAATAAAGAATATACATTTTTTGATCGACTTTCCAGATTGATGTTACTTCCGTCTCCATGATTGTATAACCATTGATATAGTATATAAATAATGCTCAACTACATCCACTAGTGACTAACTTAATCTGGCAGAATCATTAGCATTTACACGCTTTATGACAGCTGATTCATTTTCCCATATTCTAATTACACTTTAGGCATTCAACCAGTTCGTTTGGTTCTTTTTGCAGAGTCTTGAAATTCAGCTTAAAGTGACATTATACTTGATAAAGTATTTACCATTATTTTTCTTTGTCTTATTTCTCCTTCCTGCTAAACGCGTAGAGACGCATTGCAATTCTGCTCTCAGACGAATGATTAACAATTGGTAATGGATAATTCAGATCTTGTTCGACGGGTCGAATATTTTTGTGGAGTTCATGAATAAGTTTTGCGGGCACATTTATTAACTCTGGCACAAACTTTTTTATATATTTACATTGAGGATCAAACTTTTTCTGTTGTATCCATGGATTAAAAATTCTGAAATATGGTTGTGCGTCGCATCCTGTAGATGCCGCCCATTGCCAATTGCCGTTGTTTACACAAGGATCATAATCTACAAGTTTTTCAGCAAAGTATCTTTCACCCAGTCTCCAATTAAGATGCAAGTCCTTAGTTAAAAAAGATGCTACGATCAGCCTTACTCTATTATGCATAAATCCTGTCATGTTGAGTTGCCTCATTCCTGCATCTACTATAGGAAATCCTGTTTTACCACTACACCATAGCTTAAATGTCTCTGTATCATTCCTCCATTTGATCTTCGTGTACTTAAGTTGAAACGGCTGTTTGAATACATGCGGAAAATGGTAAGCGATATACGTAAAGAAGTCTCTCCAGTAAAGCTGCCTTAGTAAAGGAGAATCATTTCCGAGATTTTCTCTTATAGCATAATATATCTCTCGTATTGAACACGTACCAAATCTATTATGAGCTGATAATCCAGTCGTCTCATCCTCGGAAGGATGATCTTTCTTATAAGGATAATCTTGATATTTCTTAATATTTTTTAGGATTTTCAAGCATCGACTTCTGCCACCTCGGGAATAGATACTTGAGTTATACGATTCCACATTCTGGCGATAAAGATCTTCTTTTTTTCTTTCCTCTATTTCCTCTAATAAAGAATTATTGGATTTAGTAAAGTTATTCTTGTAGGCGTTTTTTTGCGGCCTAATAACAGAAACTTCTACTGCCCTATTGAAGAAATGAGTAAAGACTGTATAGGGCTTTCCATCAGAATGCTTCATCATCGATCTAGGATCATCTATCAACAATAGGTCGGAATATCCAAAACATTTCACATTCCGTTCTCTGCAAATATTGAATATGCCCTCATCTCTTGTTTTACTGAATACTGTATAATCATTGTTAAAGTGGACTGAGCCAATATTTTCTTTACCTGATAGTTCTTTAATGACATTCTGCGTCTTTCCAAAGAATAAATGCAACCTTGAATTCTCTTGCTTCAGTTGTTGGTCTAAATCCCTTAGAGATTCCATCATGAATTGTATAGCATTACTATTTTTCTGTTTAGCAGGAGTAGATTTGAGTAGCTGCTCATCTAGTATAAAGCAAGGGATGACTTGTTCTGCATCCTGACTTAAAGCTGATATGAGCCCAGTATTATCTTCAAGGCGTAAATCACGCCTAAATATAAATAAGGACTTCTCGTCATTGGATCCACCGAACGCTGATCGCATTGAATTATCTCATATTACAATTTTGACCATTTATCTTCATGTATAGCCGTATCTAGTAGATAGTAGGCAACATTACCTTTCTATTTTAGGAGATGTCTGAGATTGAGCCTTTATTACTAGATCACCATTAAATACCCATTTCGCGCTACCCAAACTCTGTCCGCCTGGTCCTGCTGCTCGGGGAATTTCCACTTCTAAGCTTCTGAAACTATAAGTGATTACTGCTTCTTTCCCGGTTAATCTATCGAACAGCTGTCCCACCATGTCTGGCCATTGGGTTGCTGTTTTTTGTTGTTCGGATATTTCACTTTTACTCATAATAAAACTCATAATCTATTTGCTTATAATGATTATCCCATAGTAACGTATATTGCCTAACATTTCACTCGAGTGAATCGCCCTAATCCATCCTAATATCTTCAAAGGTATAGAATTTTAATGAAATGAGTTAACAAGTTAGCACTAGTCAGAACTTCTCGAATAGTGTTTATATTATATAAAATACCACGTTCGCATATGAGATAAACTCAGAGGTCATGTAGTAATTGTTAGAGCTAAGTAAAGCCCTTCAGACTACGTATAGCAATCATATCATCAACTCCAGTGAAAGACATTCAACAATTCTAGTAACAGGATGTAGTGGATTCATTGGAAGTCACTTAGTTGACAGACTATTAAAAGAAGCAGAAAATTATAGATATGAAATTAGATGCATGACTCGCGATGTAGACTCTATAGAAGGATTCTTTAGCGAAGGGTCAAGACAAAATGTTGAAACCTCCATACACATTACACAATACTTGTACAAGGAGTCTTTTGTCTTACCTCAGTTACCTCAGTTACCTCAGATGACTAATTCAATTTCAATCTGAGGTCAGAATGATGTGGGGGGGAACGGATGGTCAGATATACCGTTCTTTAAGGATCCTGTTACGACTTCGTACATTGATTTAGGTATTTTTCATCTGTAAGTATAAATCGTGCTTATTTTGATAGCAGCCTGACACAGAAAATCACAAGAAATATCATGTAATACCATACAATAGGAAGCAGATACCACATGATAGCAAAATCTAAATCATTCATGATACAAATAAAATGGGAATAATGGATAGAAAACAAAAAGAAGCCCTTGTCTTGGCATTAGCTGAAAAAGGGAAAACCTACAGAGAGATTACAAAAGAGGCAGGGGTGTCTCCAAACACGATCAAGGCAGTTTTGAACAGAGCTGGATTAGACGAGACTGCTTCGATATCGTCAAGAGCCTTCGAACTTTACGTCCAGCAACTATCGCACTAAAGCTTAAAGCTAAAGAAACAATAGACTACTATCACGAATACTTTATGCTTTCAAATAGTACTGAATATACAAATAGTATTCACTTTCCCTTCGACTTTCCATTTACCACCATTTAGGTGAGATAACCGCGGAGCAGATGTCCACACTGTTCCCTCAGCAGTAACCTTTGCAATCCCCCTTTGATTTGGCATCATTTGTGTTCCAGTTCCAATTCCAGTAATAAATTCGCCTTTATTAGACATATGCAAATACTTTATAGTTAGAGTTGCACTTTCATCTGCCAAATTGTAGTTTCAACTGTATCCTAAAGAACTGCCGAATAGTATTTTCCACTAACTTGTCCCTTACCAATAGTCTCAAGCCTAACGATTGGACTTATCATTGACTGCATATATACCGGTATCTGAGTCTGTGGAGCTAAAGAGCTCGTGCCGGACCGAAGATGGTCTTTCGCCGAATGTATCACAATTGATAATTGACTCAACCTGATTACACATCAATACGTGACAATTTCTACATATATCCTAATAATTTGATGCAATCTCTTTGCTGAAAATTTCTATTTGTTCATTAAAGTCACTTATTGGCCAAAAATGAACGCGCTTGACTCCGACATTGCGAAGTAAATCTATCTTATTTTTGCAATGATCAACGGAACCAAATAGAAGTAATGATTCTAGATCTTCTGGTAGTCTCCCTAATCCTGGAGATAGTATGTTCTTTACCATTCTGTGAACCTTGGCCTTATCATTATCGATGTATCCAAACATACTCATCATGGAATTTTGAAATGATTCGGTATCCTTACCACTTGCACTCCTATATGAAAGAACTGTCTTCCATCTCTCTTTGAATTTCTCCGGTGTAATGTTATATGCA
>JAATVS010000343.1 GCA_014523695.1 Nitrososphaerales archaeon TH5895 | reverse complement strand
GCTGACCTGACACTTGCATATGGGCATTTTGTTCAACACCATGAAGAGGAGCAGTCGTTAGTCGTGTCCTTTGCGGATCCATGTTGGAGAGTTGGATATATTTTCTTCTCATTACATCTGTTCACTGTCCTTAGATTCGTGCGACGCGACCAGATCCATGCGTTTAGCGTTATCATGGTTGTTATAGCCTCGGGGTCGATAATAGCATACAATTTAATACTTCCGTCGGGCTCTTTCGCAAAAGGAGAAGGGAGAATTTTAGGCGAAATACGAACAGGCTTTATTGATCTGGTGCTTTCAATATTATATCCAATTCTAAATTTGGTCCTAATTATACCATCGGTCATCATCCTGACGGTTCACAGGAAAGATTACCTTAACTTTATGCCATGGATTCTTTCTTCCTTATCCCTTCTAATTAATGCGATTGCCGACGACGGGTTTGTGCATCACTTTCTACAGGGTAGCACCAAAGAGATGTGGATATGGGATTTATTTTTCATGACAGATTATATCATTCTGGTTGGAGCTTTTTATTGGTACAACAGATTTTACAATACCTTGAAAATGGAAAGATAACCTCTTGAATATGTTGTTGGCCCAAGTCCCTTATTTTACAATTAGCCTACGATCATTGGAAATTATATCTTCCTTAATCACCGATCAAGACAACACATTCTACATTTGATCAGGGATTCCAGGGAGGCATAAACTCAAATCAAAAAATCTACCCAGGTTTGCACGAGAATCGAAAGGTTATTGATGCAAAAATCAAAAGCCATCGTCATTTACTCCAGGTGTTCAGAACTGACTGGAAAAAATGATGTCATTAATTTGAGCAGTCTAGATTTGTCGAGTAAATTGACACCATTATTTGCCACGAATGTCTTTAAAACAGATGATTGGTAGATATTTTTGTATGCATATATCAGACGGCGGTGTCAATGGTCGAATGTCTTGTGATGAAAAAGATGTTTTATCCCTAAGCGATGAAGTTGGAGAATCATCCGACAAAGATATGATTTCTCAGTTTCAGGGTGAGGGTCAGCTATTTTCCAATATTGTAGGTTATGAAGACATTAAAAAATTGTTTTACTTGTCACTATATTCTAAAGAGAGACCAGTACACATACTCTTGGTTGGGCCGCCCGCCTCCGCAAAAACTCTCTTTATGCTAGAGTGTATGAAACTCGAGAGATCCTATTTCACGCTTGGAAGTCACAGCACCAAATCAGGGATGATAGAATACCTGTTTGAGAAGCGTCCAAGGTACCTTATTATTGATGAAATCGAGCACATGCCCTTGAAGGACCAAACGGCGTTACTTAGTCTTATGGAAACGGGAATAATCGCTGAGACAAAGTTCCAGAAGGCTCGAAATACACAATTAAAAACTTGGGTCTTTGCAACAAGTAATGCAACTGAGCGAATGCTTACACCGCTACTCTCTAGATTTCTAGTCTTATATTTTAAACCATATAAATATGGTAGTTTCAAAGAAGTTACCGTTCATCTCCTGTGTCATGGCGAAGGGATAGCCGAAGATATAGCTGAAGAAGTGGCGGATATAGTTTGGACAAAATTGAAGTCTAGAGATATTAGAGATTGTGTAAAGATTGCGAATTTAGCAAAGACTAAGGAGGACGTAAAATGGGTCGTAGAAACAATGAGGAACTATAGCCGTAAATCAAAATAGAAAGTTCAGAAATTTACTTGGGAAGAGAACTTGCAACAATTAAAGAATTCTGCTTGTAGTAGGAAAAAAATGAAGGTAACATCTAGTTATCACCTGTACTGCGAAAGGTTTGGCTTCTCTTCTGGTTTCATTTCTTTCTGATTCCGAACCTTCTTGGTAGCTTCCTCAAAGTGATGCATAGAAACAAGGGCCTCTGACGAATGCTTGAGAGCATCTTCTGGTGTTGGATACTTTTGAAGATAATTGTGTAGAACTAGAGATATAGCTGTGTTGGCTATTGCTGAAATGTCGGCGCCGCTAAAGCCTTCGGTTACGCTCGCAATCCTTTCCAGATCTACGTCCTGACCTATTGGTTTGCCTTTCGTATTTATTTCGAGGATTTTTTTCCGTGTAAATTTATCTGGGTTTGGTATGAACACAATTCTATCAAACCTTCCTGGCCGTAAAAGTGCGGGATCTATCATATCCACTCTGTTCGTGGCTGCAATAATAACGACATCATGAATTTCTTGCACTCCATCCATCTCAGTGAGTAATTGCGACACCATTCTCTCTGTACTTGCATACCCAACGCCTTCCAAACCTCTGACAGGTGCGATAGAATCTATCTCGTCAAAAAATATAACACACGGTGATGCCTGTCTCGCCTTCCTAAATATATCTCGAATGCCTTTCTCAGACTCCCCGACCCATCTCGACATTAATTCTGGTCCTTTAACACTGATAAAATTAGCTTCAGATTCGGTGGCTACAGCTTTTGCCAATAGTGTTTTTCCTGTGCCTGAAGGCCCGTGTAGCAATATTCCTTTAGGAACTTCATGTCCTAATTGTTTATACATTTCCGGAAAACGCATTGGCCATTCGACAGCCTCTTGCAATTCCCTCTTAACAGTGTCTAATCCACCAATATCCTCCCATTTAACATCCGGAGGTTCTACGTATACTTCTCTCATGGCCGATGGGGTTATTTCCCTTGTAGCGTAGTCAAAATCATTCATGTTAATC
>JAATVS010000342.1 GCA_014523695.1 Nitrososphaerales archaeon TH5895 | reverse complement strand
TTTGTGACAAGTTTGTAGTTAGTATTGCCCGAACATGGAGAATATGATCAGAAATCAAAGAAATGGTTTTGTAGCTATTGGATGGCCGAAGACGAATGGATGGATCTACACCATTATTTCCCTGCAAGTAAGTTAGAAGACAAGGAAGAAAAAAAGGATGATGACCTTTAGGAGCAGGCAATGTAAAAAGTTTTATTTTTTTTTGAATGAAAACTCCAGCAATGGTTATGATTAGGTAAGGATATCAAAAATAGATGCTTATTATTCTCAATCTCATAATTCTTGACGTAAAAAACAGGGACAGCTTTCGGTGGCCTCGTGGGCTCTAGCACCAATTAACCCATTTATTCACAAGGAATCAAACCAAATAGGAGACTTAGTGATTCTGTGAAGTATACTAGGGGATTAAAGAGAGAAAATATCATATATAGGGGACAGATAGAATAGGTACTATTAGGTTGTGAAAATGCGCTTAATTCCCTCCGTCCCTTTCACTGAGGAAGAGCTTCTTAGTAAAAACTCAACCAAACAAATGCTTAGGAAAATAAAAGACTTCAAAAATACTGTGTCGTATGCAATTCTTAAAGACCTGCAGACAAATGCGGAAAAGGGAGACATGGTAGCTATTACTACACTCAATGATCCATACTCGGCGGCAGATTATTTTCGTTTCATAATGGTACTGGCAATACTTCATAGACAAGACACTGCGGTTAAAGACGCCGAGATAAGGAATTCGAAAGGGAAGAAGATATACAAAGTGGAATTTTACATAGACGACGACGGAACTCCTGTTATATTGAACTCAGTTACCGAACCAGAAGTAAAGTTAAATAAAAATAACTTTAGTATGCTAATGTAAAATTAGTTTTTAAATACCAATTACTAGAAACACTAGTCATGACGATACACTGATGATAAAACAAAAGACTGCAGGAATGATCTACTACATGTTATCCATTAGATGTTGAATATTCGTTACAAATTTGGTGGATACGTTGAAGCAAAATTGTTTCCTGCTGGTTGTGACTCGTCAGAGTCCCTTGCTAGTTTGGCCGCAGCAAGCTCAGAGGCAGTAGAGTTGTTGTCCCATATCCACGGCTGCTGCACCTGGATTTCCTAAAGACATTTGCACATACCGTTCTATTTGATAAAGGACTAAAACGTAATAAATTCAAAGACATGCCACAGGGCCCATTTTATGATATGAGTACAAAAGAACTTGTAGCCTTGCAGCAAATTTTCCAGAATGTTTTTCCTGAAGTCTACAATAAACCTGAAGACATTCGATCACCTACGTCTGAACCATTTTTTGACTCTTGCATTATCGTATATTGGTTAATTGTCGTGTCCTGATCTAAACTCACCTTAAGTCCTAGACTAACCTTACTTCATCTTGTTCCTGTCCATAGGCTGTTTTCCTTTAGATTCAAGATACTCGTTAACACCATCAATAGCATCATTATATCCCTGCTTAAGTAACAGCTGTATAGTCTCGACAGAGAAATCAAATATTTTGTTAGAAATGGTACGCTCGTCATTCTTCCGGTTTACTCATATTATTTCATCTATCTGAAACCGACGAGCTTCAGCAGATGATAAATGGATCAGGAGGATCCTCTAACTCATCGTCAATGCCATAAAATAAAGTTGAATTTATGGTAGGCTACAAGGTAGATTTTTTTATCTCTTCTCATTTTTTGACATACCTATTTAGATGAAATAAGGTAGATCTGTTTTCGTATTGTCTGATGAATCCCATTTAATACCAGAAGTTAAGACTGTACTTCAAGTGATGGCGAGACTGAACTATAATCTATGGCAGCATTCGTAGTATGCAAAAAGTTGAATGACTACTAGAATCCTTCTTCCCTGCGCTTTTATCAGTTATCATTCACATCTTTTTGACTACTGCAATAGCTAATCCTTGTCAGGACCAAAGAACTTTTGCGTTTCGACAGTCGCATTACCTAATACTTCTGAGGTTTCGTTTACTATGGTTCCGGCTGATTTTGATGTTGAAACCCTATCAGTAACGTTACCTAAAAATTCTCCTGTCTCAGTTATAGCGCCTCTTATTGATTGAGATGCTTCATCTTGTGTCGATGTTGTCGTTGCTGGTGTCGCAGTGGTAATGGTAGTTTGGTTTGTTGTTGAATTTGTCTGGCCGTCTACTGAATTTAATGTCCCTCATGCTGTCAATGTGACAACAAAAATCAATAAGATTACAATGGTTGTAGGTATCCTTATCCCTATTTTCATCGTACGCATCTATCAGTGTATAATATTCAACCTTATATCCTTTCATCTCAAACAACAGGGAAGTAGATATAGCCAGTTGTAAATGAAGAATCACGAGAATAATAAATGTCATTGTAATTGTTATTATACCTTCATTTTTGCATTGGTTAAATAATTTAATGCATTAACCATTATGGATATGTCTCAAGAGAAGGAGATAGAATACGAGGAAAAAATTCCTCACGGGAATGATGTAAAAAGCACAGAAGGAGATGTGACAGACAGAATGAAAGCAGGACCCTTTCTCTGGGGAGCTGCAACGTCATCTTATCAAGTCGAAGGTGGAGTTACAAATAACGATTGGGACTTTTTTACAAGGTCAGAGAAGGTTAGAGATAGGATAGTGAAATTAACATCTATTGCTGCAGCCTCTAATTCAGACAAAGATAACAAAAAAAATAAAAGTAATGAGCAGAGTAGTTCTCCTGAAAAGGCTACTAAGCAAAATCATCAATCATCGGGTTATCAACCGCAATGGCAACTAGAGCAATTAGCGAAACAACGATCAAACGCGGACATCATCCGATTACAACCTGCAGGTATTGCTGTAAAAGCATGGGATTCTCAATATTATGAACAGGACTTTGATAATGCTGCGAGGTTGGGTTTAAATGCACTTAGAATTAGTCTAGAATGGTCTCGTATCCAACCAGAAGAAAACAAGTGGGATAACGACTCAATCGAACATTACAGGAATATGATAAACTCTATGCGTAGCAACGGCCTCACACCCATTATAACGTTGAATCACTTTACACTTCCTTTGTGGGTATTAACTCCTCCTATGGAATTTTCAAGGAATCTTTTGGCTAATGCGATATTACCACCAAAAATGAAGCATTTACCTCTTGTAGACCCAATAGCAGCTGATCCATACTGGAAATCTTTGAAAGGATGGGAAAGCCATCGAACAGTAGATACGTTTATCGAATATGTATCAAAGATTGTAAATGAGTTTAAGGATATTGTTGACTATTGGATTACTTTAAGTGAGCCTGTAGCTTCTGTGGTTGGTATTGGTTATATCGCTGGAATCTGGCCTCCTGGCTTCGTGCTCGATGGGGGTAGAGCGAAAATGGCTTTGCATAATTTAATTGAAGCGCATGTACAAGCATATGACAAGATCACGGCTATAGACAATATAGATTCTGATGGAGATGGGATTTCAAAGAGAGTGGGATTTTCACACTCTATGGTTGCCGTATCACCAGGCGAACCTACAAAATTGTTTGGCAGAAAAATCGTCGATAACACCGACTCTGCAAAAAACTTTTCTTATTTCATAAATGACTATTTTCTTAATGCTGTTGTATTTGGAGAGGAAGATCTAAACTATCTTGACAAGCTGAAAAGGCAGAAGGAACAAAGCAAGGACTTTATAATCCATGATGAATGGAAGGATAAGTTAGATTTCGTTGGCGTCAACTACTATCGTAAGGTGTATGTTAACTATAGTAACATTTTAGCTCTGTCATCGGCAAGGTTCTTTGGAGGAATGTTAATTAACAATTTAGAAGGCCATGATAAACATCAAATTCATGGTTTACTAAATGACCTTGGATGGGAGATTTATCCAGAAGGATTGTATGACACTATAATGCAGATAAAGACAAGATGGAACAAACCTGTTATGGTTACTGAAAATGGT
>JAATVS010000341.1 GCA_014523695.1 Nitrososphaerales archaeon TH5895 | reverse complement strand
CCTCTTGTTAGTATATGATTAAATTATAGCCATGCAAAGCCTAACTGTAAGGTGGGCCCGTAGCTCAGCCAGGTAGAGTACCGGACTTTTAACACATGAAAGAAATCCGGCTGTCTCGGGTTCGAATCCCGACGGGCCCGCGTTTCTATCGGGTTCATATGTTTGTCCTAGGTGTGAACGTAGACGGATAGAACGTGATAGTCATAGTCGTAATTTAGTACAATCTTCGACTTCAGCTAAACCATTACAATTTAAGACTAATGAGCAAAAGCAAATAGATGAAATAATGGATTTATTGAATTTTGGTACGATTGACCCAATGGTGACTGAATAAGAAGAATGTCCCAATCCCCACCAATCGCACAGCAAAGCGACGGTTTGATAATGCCGAGAATATTCATCAAGAAAATTGACGCTAATAATGACGGCGTGTTTGTCATAGTCAAGAGAAATGGGAATGAGTATGCGGAAGTTAGGATTGATAGAGAAGTTCCGTAGTTTCGTGAAAGAAATCTGGGAAGTACAATTGAATTATTACTTGTACATCAAATAATTAAATAACTTCGGATAATAGTAGCAATGCCGAGCTGTAGCGTCTGTAATCAAAGAAGTGGCAAGACATGTATCTACTGTCCACAAGACCGAAATTATTACTGTTCTGCGCATATGCGGATACATAAGCAGCACCAGCTACACAAACAGAATATTTTCATTCAATATGGATTTTATTCGGAACCTATCATAGTTGCAGACGATGATTGATTAATTTTGAGCGATGATACTTTTTCAATAGAAAAACCTTCAGGCTATAACCCTCCTTATCCCGCGCCCTACAGTAAGAAGGTGCAACTATTCCAATATCGCAGGGAGATGGTACAGGATTTAGCTTCTAAGGGACATTCAGAGAGACAGATAGCAACCAAGTTGCAGATATCGCAGACTACCGTACATCGCGACCTATCAATCCTAAAGCAGAAGGCTAAGCGAAACATTTCCAAATACATCGATGAAGAACTACCAAATGAGTTTCATAATTGTCTACTTGGCCTTAACCTGATTTTACAACAGGCCTGGAAAATGTCATTAGACAAACTAGCAGAAAGAAGGGAAAGGATCGCGGCTATGATGCTGATAAAAGATTGCTATGCAATGAAGCTAGACCTTCTTAGCTCTGCAACCGTCATTGATAGAGCTGTGAAGTTTGTAGAAAGACATAGGGGTTCAATGGGTCAAAATGGCCAAGTACGAGTACTTGATCAGTATATCGACGCGGGAGCTAGAGCTGAAAGTAGTACTAAGTTGAATGATGATGCAAACTCCTATGACACTTCAGAATCTTAACAAAATAATAGATCGATATGAGCTAGAAATAGGAATTAGTAAGAATGAAGAAGGAAGACGTAGAGACCCATCAAATTGGTAATTATCATTGGCGCAATTGCTCTGAGTTAGTTCAAAATCTATACAGAAATCATCGGCCATGTGCGGAAAGCTCACCGGTCTTTGCCGGGGCAGATATTATCGCATGCACTCGTCTTTCCTTTTACTCTATGGTACCGTTTTTCTATAAAGATGACAAATACTAGGTACAACAGTACCCAGGGAATGAATATTATTTCACCGATAACAGAATGGAACTGTTCCCAACTTGGTAAATCTGCGTTCGGATCTATGGCGTAAAGTGAGAGTAACGTGATTCGCATAATATTTAAAACACCAGTCAAGAATATTCCTAAAAATAAATAGATGAATATTCTATTCCATGGTATTCTACTCTTGAGCAAAAATGCGAACAACACGAAGCTAAAGATAATGATGCTGTGAACCCCTGCAGAAGGCCAGTAGACTTTCATCACAAATGGCCCATCTGGGGTATACAACATCAACGTGTTACCAAAGGTTTGTGAAGTAAACTCAGTTTCTAGATTCAGTATGTGGTTGATGGTTTCGAGAATCCCTACGTTGAAATTGAGGTAAGTAGGGACCATAAATTGAAAGATACCTAACGTGTCATATGGGAAGAGGGAATCAAGAAGCAGAATTGTAGCGTAGCCTATTAGAAATAGGGTAGTAGCACCTCCTATTGTTATCCATTCCCTCTTCCCAAAGATCAGCACTAGGGTTATCAGAAAATACGTTGCTAAAATTGTGTAATCCCACATCGACATCCAGCTCTCACCTATCAGCACTCCAGCCGATCTCCCGATACTTGAGAGAAAATTTGAAGAACCAAAAGGGAGACTAAGGAAATATAATCCAATAAAAAATCCCAAGGCAATCAGCAACCCGGTTTTAGGACCTTGGATAGCTGGTCGTGATCCAAGGATTTCAACCAAAATAAGCACCGTCGCAATCAAAAAACCTCCTCTACCCTGGTTCCAGGAGAACACGAACGTATCTGGATAAAGAAAATAGGAAAGCAGGACTGGCCATAATAATAAAGTGGTAAGGATAATCTGGTTGTATCTGCGAGAAACCAGCCTGGTACAGTTGAGAAGGACCAGGTAGTTTTTCATCTGAGAAGTAATCCAGTCTTAATAACAAATAAGGATATTTCTGTTAATAAAATTCAACCTTAGATGTCAAATTGATTTTGGCAAGCCCCCAACTTTCAGATAATATGCATCGAATTGTTCAGGGGCTATCAGCCTTCGTAGGGATGGTTTCTAGCTGCTCTTGAAACAAGTCTGGCAATTCTCAAGGGCTCGGGAATTTTTCCTTGAATTATAAAACTATTCAATAGTTGAAGCCTCTGAGTAGAACTTATTCCCCAACTTCGAACATAGACTCTCATTCCAGTTTTCAATGTGGCACGTTCTCTAATTCCCAATTTTCTATATGCTTCGACTCGTCGGATCGCTTCAGAACTATCAAAATTATCAAAAAATCTCTCTTCGATGCCAGGTGAGTCTTGGTATGTTACTCCAATCACAGGTATCCCAGTCGATTCATGTATTTTCTCTCCAGCGACGACATCGTATAGGCTAATTATCAAACCATTGAGCATTATACAATTGACGTCGGTGCGATCCAATTTCTTAAACATTGAGATAATCTGGTTAGTTGCGTTGTTTCCTCCCACTAATGTCCTTCCTAAGACCACTCCATCTATTAGCATGTCACGACGTAAAACTACTCCTCCAAGAGTGGAAAAAGTCGAATTCTTAGTGAAGCTCTCTGCAACTCCGAACACACGAATCCCTTTTTTCTCAGGATGAATTCTTCTCTGATAGTTTTCGGTCGATTCCATCGCAATCACTGCAACTTATCAAATCTCCCTATTAAT
>JAATVS010000340.1 GCA_014523695.1 Nitrososphaerales archaeon TH5895 | reverse complement strand
TCCGGATTAGCAGAAAACAGAGCAGAAAGTTCCTTTTTGCCCACTACTTTGTATGCCGTGTTAAATAGAGTAATAACGGTTTCGATCCTTGACTTGAAGCATGTATTGATTCACAGAACACCGCGATTCTGAGAATGACGGGACCCTCTTTGCATCCTGTTAGTTCACTAGCAATTTGAACCTAGAGAAGGGTAACCAATTAATCTCAAAAACATCCATTCAAATTGAAAACGACAAGATTTTCTCCAATTACAAGTGTGGTATAATCTTGCACTTATGTTCGCAAGAATCTTTTAATTCATAATCATTTGATCTGGATAATCCATTAGAATGGTAATTCCCACGGTTCCTCGATCGCGGATACAATTGGTTGTGCAAAATTCGACTAGTTAGTATTGGTCACCAATTTAGTAATGGTATGCAGGAAAAAATGAATTAACACGATTTGATCATGGGTAGGTATAAGTCTGCTTTTCGATCATCACATGGATCTATCAGACGCCTGGTATCCCAGATTAGCTTTATCGTGCAACTTTCTTAGAACCCCTGGTACCATGACATACGCGTGTGCATCACTCTTTGCTATCCAAGACAAAATGAACCTGGCAACGAAAGAATGCGACTAAAATCGAGTTCTATTCTTATTGGCATGATCTGGATATGCTGTCGGATCCCAGATCGGCCTTGTGAGAAGGGGTTAGTAGCCAAAAAAATAGGTTGGATCCACCTAGTTCTGTAACATTAAAATCATAATCCGTCTCTTCATTTTGGTCTGTTTACCCACACACAAGTTCAGGTTCCAATCGTCACTCGCAACGAAAGGGATTGAATTACAACCACCGTTAATGCTAGTTATACGTTCGAAAACTAGACTAAGACAAGGATAGTTATGACATAAACCCCCAACAGTGCCCGGAACATTTGATACTTCACATACCAATCTTGGTACATCACATACCAAACTTGATACCCTTCCTTTGCTTTTTGCAAGTCGCTTTGTATTTGGGATTCTCAAAATAACCATGATAAATTAATGGACCCACATTATACCTAGTAGGGACATGTCAGTAGAGGGATGGGGCTGAATTGGTTCTCTTTTATTACGTCAATCATAGCAAGGTTCAAATTTATTTATTGCCTAGTTTGTGTGGTTATGGCTAGTAAGATGGTCGTTTTGTTACCTGCCATTATAGCCGCCTTTATTATCGGAGTATTAGGCCTCCTTCTGGCCCCTTCAGAGGTCAGGAATAGAGATCTCAGTTTTCCTACGGGCACAATAAAAATTGACAATGATACTATCAAAGTTGAGGTAGCCAAATCACCTGAGGAGAGACAAAGGTGGTTAATGTTCAGAGAGGATCCGATTCCTCTGGATTCAGCAATGTTATTGGCTTATGGAAAACCAGATCTGTACGCACTATGGCTGATCAACATTCAATATAATCTTGATTTGATCTGGCTTGATGAAAATGGGCGTGTGGTGTATGCAAAAGAAGATGCACAAATTTGCACGAATCCATTTGATGCTTCAAAATGCACTTACAAGAATACCTCACCCGCTAAGTTTGTGATAGCTGCTTCATCAGGATTCATTGCGAACCACAATGTTTCCACAAGCTCAGCAATGAAGATAATATCAATTTGATACAATAACCCTTCAATCGTATGAATGTCTGAATATTTTGATTTTAAAAGTATTGGAATGCCAGTATAGCCTTATTTCGTTAGATTTGAACCGATAGATTCATTGGATCTTGTAAAAGAGATTATTTGCCAGACGATCTAATAGCTTAACACTTTTTAAAAGCTTCCGCTATAAAACGCATCTTACCTTCCTCCAACAATTGCAGGTGATTACGATTAATTTAGCAAGCCGACTTGGAGTTAGATTAATTGTAGGTCCCAATTATTGGGATGCCATACACATGCTTCATTAATTGGAATGGGACCGGCTATTCATAGCATCTTTCAAAGTTTTTGCAGAGTTTTTGATCTCAGTTGACAAATACGATGGCATTGGAAATCAGCTATCGAGGATTCTGCATATTCAGATAGGGTTATTAATGCATGCCGAGGTTGCGACATATATGTTGCCGTGGAGACGGCTGGGTAAGAGGAAAACCACCGGACAAAAACAGTTTATATGTGAATCGCTCATAAGTTGACGGTATTTTATATGAAGAGCCTTCAAGATAAAGACATAAGGTATTTAGATCACAAAAGAGTAACTTATAGGAGTAGGACTGAATCAACCCTCGCAAGATTGCTATCATTTTTAGACAATCAATTTGAATATGACGTGGTCATCCCAGGACTCACTAATGGTAAGCCAGTCACTATAGATTTCAAAACCAAAGACAAGTATATCGAGGTAGTTGATTCTGAGACAGATCTTCAGAAATTCAGAACTATAAAACATAAAAATCCCGACCTTAATATCATTGCTTTTGGATCATCTAGGTATCTAGCAAAGGTAGACGAATTGGATTCAGTCTTCCTGTACGACTCTCAAGATAATGAGACTAGTTCTATTTTTATAGAGGATCCCTCACTAGCCTTTGATTACGCACATATTCTTCCAATGGTCGAAAAGTGCTCTATACTACACGGACATACATCTAATGTGATGGTAGAGATAATAGGTACAACCAAGAACAATCTTGTGATAGATTTTGGAGATGCCAAGCGGATCATCAAACAGACCTTGAATTTGATGGATCACAAGTTTTTCATATCCAAGAAATACCTTGTAAAAGAAGACGAAAGGCATTATTTTGTTTCCTTCAAAGGTCTACAGGGTGATTTCAATTTACAGGTGCCAAAGGCTACGACATTTATGCTATCAGGCGAGGCAACAGTTGAAAATCTCTCAACCGAAATAATAAGGCTGCTCGCTCCAAAGATGCCAATCAATATTGA
>JAATVS010000339.1 GCA_014523695.1 Nitrososphaerales archaeon TH5895 | reverse complement strand
TATGGGCATAAATAATTTACCTTACTCTTATCTTTGATGTATGTGACGGATTTCGAATTCACAATGCACACTGGAGTCCCACTTATTGCCAAATCTTCAGTCGACAGAGAAATTTCCTCCATCCTCCTGTAGATTTGCTCTCTAGATACAACTCCAATTATTGCGTTAAAGGCATGAAGAAATATTTGTCTTACATTTCGTTTCGCCATCTTGGTTAACGCCTCCTCTACGGTCGCATTAGGGCGTATCGTCAGCACAGGACTAGACATTATTTCCCGAAGCTTTACCTTAGAGGGATCTCTGTTTTGAGACATTACTTTGAATAAAATGTCTGTTTTGCTAACTACGCCAACAATATCCCCCCTTGCAGATACAAGAACACTCGTAGAATTCTTATTTTTCATGAGACGGCTCGCATCGTCAACAGTACTATTTGCTTCGAGGATGATCACATCAGAATTAGAAATGGACCCAACGGTAGACGAAAGATACGATGCAATAGTGTTAGATTGTTGCTTGCTCTGATCCTTCTCCTCTTGCACAATCAATCAACGCACATCAATTATTTATCTCTTGTCTCAAGAACATATTGAGTCCAGATAGTATAGATGTAAACGGGACAATTACGAGTGTTTTGCAAATTCATAAATGCTGTATACTTTGGTAATTTCGAATGCTGTACCACCAAATGAACTTCTAGGAATAGTAGCAAACTTTCATCCTCATACGCTTAAAAATTAAGCTTACTATCGTTTCTTGGAAAGCACCTGTGTAGGTTATTCTGACTTTCTTTTTAGCTGAGATAAAAATCACCTGTCTAATAGCGCAATACAAGACGATCTTTAAGAAGGTACTATTCTTAACGATTTTCTGTTCATTTAAACATCCTATATTTTACACTAACAATTAATGTTAGAAATACCTTAATCCCCCTTTTGACATTATGGATGCGTGGGAACCTTCCTAAAATGGAGATTATCATGGCATTTACAGCACGCAGATATGCTAGCCAGACCTATCAAAATAGGAAATGATGAACAGCAAAGTTAAAATCTTAATTCTTGCCTACTAAAGAGGGACAGGAAAGAATAACTATGTCGGCAGCACAAGCTCCAGTATTCTGCAGTGAATGCAAAAAAGTGATAAATCTGGACTCCCTCGGGAGCGTGTACGTGGTAGCCAATACAGGAAATGAAACAGAGTACTACCATCTACAGTGCTTTGAAGGATGGAAGGGAAAAAGAACTTGAAACCGCATTGTTCGTAAGATTATATCGGAGTTACTCCAATAATCTGGAAAAATACGACATCGCCTGAAAGTGTTGTAGTAGCCAGGATTGAACAATTTCCATTTTGCCTATCTTGCCGATTGAGAGTAAGGGGGGGTGATTCAGTGGAGACCGCACAATATTTGCAAGCTTACTAAATATTTAGTGTTAAGTTCTAATAACTTCTGGTCGGTTTGAAGTCCTAAAAATACATATGTAATACATAGTACTAGTTTTTGCAAGAAGAATATTATAGTATGGAATACCATAAGTATGCAATATAACCTAAACTGATAACCTCTTTTCGATTCTGATAAATAACTACATCTTCCATAGCAATTCATATCATGAAAAATAGAGGGAGACAGGACATAAATGCTATGATTTTGGAGGCAGCAATAGCTGCAGAAAACAAGACCAAGATTATGTATAAGGCGTACCTTTCTCACAATCAACTTTGTGCTCATTTGACTGAATTACAAGATAATGGATTGCTAGAATATAAGTTGGGTGAACAGACATATATCACTACCCAAAAAGGAAAGAGATACTTGGAAATTTACAATACTATGAATGAATTAACCTCTATTTCAGAAGAAGAAAGCTCTGCATTATAACTGCCGGAATAGTTCGGAGGTAAGAGCGACGATCTAAGAACAAATCCTGTTTGTTTGTTCGTTTAAAAGTATCAGAACTATGAGGACAATTCTAGTATTGAGAACATAATAAAATAATGGAGGAAGGCAGTTTTCGCTTGCCTAGGGCTTTAGACTTGTGAAATACAGAAGCCCAAAGGTTCTTCCTTGTCTGATCCTATAGCGATTCCCCATGCATTAAATGATTTTGTATCAAATGTTTGGGTTGTTAGTGAAAAGTGATCAATTTAGTCCTCTTACTTATTATTCTTACAGTCGAATTGACCAGAAATCCTGGTTGCGTTTGTTAAGTTCAAAGACAGTTGTGCAGTACTTCCTTCAAATTACAGGTTAGGCCTACCTTAGTTTAGTATTCTCCCAACTTGGATTTAAGGTGGTTAGACAAATTGTTTTCCTTTATTGACTATATTGTGCCAGGGGAAAGGAGATAAAATATACATTTGAATAGTCATATGGTTTTACTCCAGAGAGAATCATTTTCAAGATTTATCCTAAGAATGAATATTAGACAGTATTTAAGTTGAAGTTGGCTTAGATTGTGTAAGTCTAGATTCATTACTTCCATAAATTATTAATAACATATTTAAAGTCCTATCTTGTCATTACAAGATGGAGTATGTTCTCAAGTCTTGAAATCTTTAGAACCTTTACAGTTGAGATGCTGTCTTATTGAATAGAATATATTATGGTGCTGCAGATTGGAACGTGTATTGGACATTCCATTTAATAGATTTGATTGGTATCATAAAGTAATCGCATTCAGTGTGATTCTTGTATATGTCTTTTGGAGTGCAGATTATGTATTTTTAACTACCAAGCATCTTTCCCGCCTTATTTTCTGACCTGCGGATCCAATGGAGTTCAAATTTGTCGAACTTTTTTTCGAGGACCCAAACCTGCGATGCTAGACTTCTCAAATTTTGACTGTTTATTCCATATTTATGATTTATTTGATTAACCACCAATTGGCTATCAGACAGTATTATGATGTGATTGTCTTTGTCAATGACACCGTTAAGCGCAGTGATGATGGCAAAGTATTCCGCCTCATTATTAGTAATACCTTCACGAGATTCCATATGAGATTCCCCAGTCTCGTCAATTAGATAACCATATCTGAAGTTAGGACTACCGCTACCATCTACATAAATATGTAGAACCACCTAGATCGGTCATTTGAAGAGGCCAGTTGCGATATATACTTATGTTTGACCCCAAATTACTTGTAGAGGAGTTGGTATAAAGGATCTATTCGCAGACTGAATATAGGACACAAATTTTGGATTTGTTTGTTGCATATGAATGACTTGCTTCCTAGTCATCAGTCAAGCGAATTTGCGAGCTCATTTAGTATGCAGACCTGTGATAAACGGATTGTTTTAACAGAATATGACGATAACTTAATAGCCGATTTATTCTATTCTGCATCATGAATTCCAAATCAGACATACAACATCTTAGACATAAAATTTTGAACCCCAGTGAATTTCTCGTATTGCCGGGGGTATTTGACGCTTTGAGCGCCCGAATCACTGAGATCACTGGCTTCGACGCTATTTTTCAAACCGGTTATGGTTCTGCAGCTACTGTGTTAGGTATGCCCGATTATGGCTTTTTGAATGCTGGGGAAACGATGGATAATGCACGAAAAATTGTACGAGCGGTGAATGTACCAGTCATAGTAGATATCGATACTGGGTATGGTAATCCCCTTAGCGTGTGGCGCATTGTGAAAGACCTTGAAGCGATGGGTGCTTCAGGAATATTTTTAGAGGATCAGGTATGGCCTAAGCGTTGTGGCCACATGGCAGGAAAGGAAATAATTTCAGTCGATGAATATTTGCTGAAGTTAAGTGCTGCGATCGACGCTCGTGACGACAATGACTTTATTGTAGTTGCAAGGACTGATGCTCGTGCCACATCGGGCCTGGATGAAGCCATAGAACGTGGCAGAGAATATTTCAAATCTGGCGCAGATGTCATCTTTGTCGAAGCTCCTAGATCGATAGACGAGCTAAAGGAAATAGGCAGCAAGATTGATGCCCCATTGGTCGCTAATATGATCGAGGGAGGCATCACACCAAACCTGTCAGCGCCAGAGCTTCATGACCTGGGTTTCAGGATCGGCGTTTTTCCCCTCTCCGGTCTATTCGCTTCAGCATTTGCTATGAAACAAGTCTTTGAGGAGCTCCATAGATCGGGTAGTACCTCCAGAGAAAGGGAGAAGATGATCACATTTGAAGAATTCAATCGGCTTGTAAACCTGCAAAAGTACATAGATTTAGAACGCAAATACACTACGCATTAGGAACCCAAAACATTAGTTCTAGCTGTGATAATGGTGTTGTGGTCCAGTCTGCCTTCGGAGTATTTTTGAGGTTACGTTAAAATGAGAATTGCACACGTAAATAATACCGCCGGAATCGCGTCCATACTGAGCAAACATCAACGATTTTTAGGAAACGAAGCAGACGTATTCGTTTTCAATAAATACCTGCACCGACAGTTCGGAGGAGAAAAGGTAAATTACTATTTTCCAATATCAAGATGGAAATTCTTGAAGAAACTGAAGGGATACGATATCTGGCACTATCACTATCCCTATGGGTCTCTCAAGAGGATTCTAGAAAAACGTAAAGAAAACCGGACCTACTTAAAACATTACCACGGAGATGATCTAAGGGGAAAAATTGATAATGATTTTTGTCTAGTTTCTACGCCTGATCTATTGGAATTTGCTCCTAACGGCGAGTGGTTTCCTACTCCCATGGATCTAGAACACCTTGCTTATACTCCCAGTTATTCAGACAAATTCGCTCCTTCACGTAAGCCAATTGTTGCTCACTATCCTCATTACAGGTTGTATCAGAAGTATGCAGATTTATACTCAAACCCTCTTCAACAATTGGAGAAGGAAGGCAAGTGTGAAATAGTGACTTTATTTGACATTCCTCGGAGCGAGGTTCTGACAATCCTCTCCTCGTGCGATCTCGTTGTTGGAAAAATACTACCCCAAATTGGATGGTTCGGGAAATTCGAGCTAGAGGCTATGGCAATAGGTAAACCAGTTGTCGCCTACATCAGTTCACAGCTATTTCAACGTTATAACCCCCCGATTTACAGAACAACTAAGGATACACTCAAGAGCGATTTAGAGTCCATTCTAAGTGACATCGAGGAGCAGCGGAGGTTAGCAAAAGCAGGAAGATTATACGTTGAAAAATATCATACGGTAAGCACTCTTGTAAAGCAACTAGAACGCGCGTATGTGCGGAGCCAACAATAATAAATACCGTCTGCCATAATGGGACTTGAAATAGAGAATACTAATCAAATGAACCTTCTCCCTTTGCTGACTCTCCGGTACGACCCGATGAACATTTATGTTCCTACTTTCAGATTAAGAGATGTATCTGTTCTAGATATCGTCAATTCTTATACAAAAAAGAATTCAGTTTCTGTTCGTATTCTTGAGACCAAAATTAGATCTGCGATTAGAAGAGAATTAGATAAATTTACCCAAAATAAGGTGTGTGTCGCATTGAGTGCAGGTGTAGACTCTAACCTAATTTTATGTCTGCTGCGCGAAGAATATCCTGGGTTAGAGCTGGAGTGTATCAACGTCAGTTTTGATGAAAAGAACGAGGCCCTTGAAGCCAAGAATTTTGCAGAACAGAAAGGTGCAGGTTTCCAGCAAGTCTACGTGGAAAATCCCCTACGTGACTTGCCTGCGATGATAAATATCATAAAAGAACCGAGGTGGAACATTTACCAGTACTACTTTATAAAGAAAGCAAAATCTATTTCTAACCTGTTGTTCACGGGAGATGGAGGCGATGAAATCTTTGCCGGGTATACTTTTCGATACAAGAAATTTCTGCAGAGTTTTGATCAAAATTCAAACTCCTTAGAAAGAGTCAAGGTATATCTATCTTGCCATGAAAGGGATTGGGTCCCCGATCAACATGAAATGTTTGCCAACGAGTTAAAGTTTGATTGGTCTTCGATCTATTTTCTTCTTAATTCATATTTCAGCAATGACCTGAATCCATTGGACCAGGTACTATTGGCCGATTATAATGGCAAGCTCATGCACGATTTTGTGCCAAGCAACGATAAATATTTCCGTTTCTTTAAACTGCAAGGATTTTCACCTCTGTTAGATAATGATGTCGTAGAGTTTGGATTCGATATGCCATCAGAAATGAAATACTGTATGGAAAACAACATAGGAAAACTTCCACTACGTGAAATTCTTCGAATCTATGCCCCAGATTCTGACAGAAAAATGAATGTGAAGGTTGGATATGGCATGGACCTTGTAAGCCTTTGGAATAACACCGGCAGGGAAACGGTGACCATGCTTTTGGATAATGGGCGTGTATTCGAGGATAGTCTAATCGATAAAAATTGGTACCTGAGATCACTTAAGCGAGTTGACGAAAATCTTGATCTTAGATATATTAGTAAGCTGTTGCAGATTCTAAGCCTAGAGGTGTGGTACAGGATTTTTGTGACTTCTGAAATGAATCCTTTACACCATATATGAAAGTGTAAGTATGTATTTGCAACTCCAACTTGAAAAGATGTCCGAAAAGTTGACAAGTCCAACTCGAGAGCAGTTTATTTGAATTTACATAATTCTCTTTTGGGAAACTATCATTCATTGCGTGCAGTTAGGATTTTTTCTCGAAAAGATCCTTCCCTTTACCTGATAGTTTTCTTCTCCGCTATAGCCCTAAAGACTGTTACTGAACTAATTGCTTATCCATATCCGATAGGTTATGACGTCATTAATTACTATATCCCAATGTTACACAACTTTGAAACTGGATGGAATACAATTTTAAGAGATTATCCATTCTATACGTATGTACTTCACCTTATACAGAATTTAACAGGTTTATCAGTCCAAACTACCATCTCTACTGTTGCAATTCTTATATTCGGTCTTTTCGCAGTATCGATCCTCTCATTGGGAAAGGCGATAGTTAGAAATAGTAATCTCTTTGCAGTGTTAATTACACTATTTGTGCTTATCCAAATCCCTGTTTTAAGAACGAGCTGGGATTTACACAGGGACATGTTCTCTCTTACCATGATGTTTTTTGCAATTTCGATGCTAATACGATTAAGAAAAAATCACCCAAGCACGTACCCTTTTCTATCCTTAGTATCTTGCCTAACATTTACGGTATTGTCAGTTGTCTCTGATAGAATGGTTGGTGCATGGCTTATCGTGATCTATTGTATCTGTACCATACTCTATAGAGAAAGGACCGTAGCATTAAGTCTGGTAGTAGCTTTAGCATCATTTATCACGCTTTTAACTGTTACCGATGATGGATATTCAATTATGAGTTCCTCGATCCGTAGTGTAGCAAACGCGGGTCTGGATGCTCAAATTTCTGGCGAAATCGGAAAGTTGAATGACAGCTACAATCAGGTTAATCTTTTTTCCTATTTCATAGCTCTTAATATTTTGCTTATTCCTCTGGCTGTTGTCGGTTATGTACGATTGAAAGAGCCGTTATTAAAGATTAGCCTCATCGTTGCCTTTATAGGCTCAATGACCTGGCTAATGTTTCCTCACGCAAGGGAACTTGTTGCAGATAGGTGGATCTTGCTATTTGGTATATCCCTTTCAATCTTTGCGGGCTACGGATTTATCAAGACCATTCAAATAATTTCTAAATGGCTAAGAAATACTTATACGCTTATTGCAGTTTCGGCATTAATTTTTTCTATTTTTGCCCAATTTGGTTTCACATATGCTTTGCTTCCAAATGATGCACAGATTTCAATTATTGGTCTCTTTGATATGAACATCAAAAAATTTGCACCAAAATCTATGCAATTTAATTCAGTCACAGTCGGGCAATCTCCTATTGTTCTAGACGTAATTCATTGGGTAAATGAAAACACATCTACCGAATCAAAAATCATTGGAAGTAATGACTGGAGAGGATGGTTCATTTCAGGTTTGTCCGGAAACAGAAGTTTTAGCGGCTATGAAAGTCTAGGGAATTTATTTAGAGATGCGACCTATGAACGTGACGATCATGCATATCTGGTTGACGCGGATGGAGGCGATGATTCTGTTCGTTACAAGATGGATTCCACATCTGAGCTAGTAAAAGTTCATTCAAACTCCTTGTTTACCGTTTACCGGATATTGGAAATCCCAAGAAATATGAGCTTAGCTCATTAGG
>JAATVS010000338.1 GCA_014523695.1 Nitrososphaerales archaeon TH5895 | reverse complement strand
GGGGGATCCTTGTAATATTTGTCGCAGACGAGCTTTAATTTCTTAAGCTCATCGGCTCTCCTTGCGCGTACCGGAAATCGAAAAAGGTCTGGTATTGGCAATACGCTTACGGGGGTCGTGGCAAGAACAAACTTATTTGCATACTTGCTATATCGAGAAATCTTGCTGGCAATTCTTGCAACATAGTACGCCGTAGGATCCAAAGCATGCTCGGGAGGGATGAAGCCAGTCTCTATTTCAACAATCGCTTCTCCATCACCTTTGCTCGCAAAGACATCGCAGATCAGAATATCAGTTAGCCTTCTCTCAACGTCGACACTATAACCAAACTCTATCAGGTGTTTCGCACAAATTAGCTCCATAACAGAGTGATTTATTTTCACCAAATTACGTTTGTAGAGATCAACCAAGCGGTTTCTGACAAAATCAAGTCTATCGACTACCTCTTCCGATGAGTTCTTTGTCATACGCTCTGAAAGGGAGGACACATCGGCAGTAAATCTGAACAGATCCAAATACTGATACAGATGGCATTAAGGAATCATTCTCTTAAATTGCTTTCAATCCAAGGCAAGACTAAAAGCCCCCCTCGAATGATAGATTGTGATCGTAAAATGGACAAGATGGCAAACGTTACGGTACTAGGATCCGGGACTATGGGGCACGGAATAGCACAGATTGCCGCTATGGCTGGGTTTAAGGTTCACTTGAGGGATGTTGAGCAGAGGTTTCTAGATAGTGCCATGGATAAGATCAAATGGTCACTCAATAAGATGGTTGAAAAAAACAAGCTGACCAAAGAATCTTTTGAGCAGACTCTTTCTAGATTAGAACCTGTGGTTGATTTGAAGGAGGGTTTGAAGGGTGCAGACTTTGTTATTGAAGCGGTACCCGAAGACCTTTCGCTAAAAAGGATAGTCTACAAGGAAGTAAGCTCTTACGCTGATCCTAAAACTATCTTCGCATCAAACACAAGCACTCTGCCAATAAGCGAGATGGCGGACCTAACAGATCGTCCGGGCTCATTCATAGGATTACACTTCTTCAATCCTCCTCAATTAATGAAGCTAGTAGAAGTGATTCGAGGCCGCAAAACTGATCAAAGTACTGTTGAGAGCTTAATGACCTTTGTAGAAGCTTTGGGAAAGACTCCAGTACTTGTACAGAAGGATGTTGCTGGGTTCATTGTAAACAGGATTTTCATACCACTAGTTCATGAAGCGGTCTTTTGTAAAGAAAGGGATGGTGTCACTTATGAGGAGATAGACGCCGCGATGAAATCCAAATTAGGCTTTCCGATGGGCATATTTGAACTCGCCGATTTTACCGGTTTGGATGTTGTTAATAAAGCAAGTCATGAGATGCATCTCAGAGATGACAAGGTCATCAATCCTCATCCATTAATCGAAAAGTTGTTTCAAGAAAAGAAACTTGGACAAAAAACTGGGGAAGGTTTCTATTCGTATTCGACAGATAAATATGAGCGAAAAGAGAGTGTTCAAGCGGACGCGGCAGCTTTTGGCCCTATCGTGCTGCTAGCGGTGGCTTCGAACAATGCAGGGTGGCTCCTTTCCAATGAGGTCTGCTCTCAATCAGACTTAGAAAAGGCTCTTCGTCTTGGAATGGGGCTTAAAAAAGATCTGCTGGCGACTGCTGGAGAGGTTGGCATGAAAAGGATTGTTGAAAAGTTAGATGAAATGTCCGAAAAATATGGCAAGTTTTATGCTCCTGACCCATATCTCCTCAAATTGGCAGGTTAAGGAATCTCATAATCGAGAGTTGTAGCTAGAATAGATACAAAAACGGCAGCTTCAACCAGATGCGTCTGCTCTGAGAGGAGACAGACAGCATTCAGATTTCTTTGGGGGTGCTTTTGCTTTCATTTAGTATGGTATGTACTGCTGTTTTAGCGTCTGGTGCTGAACCGATTAACACTCTCCTCCTTTCATCTAGATACTTGCCCGCATAAACATCAGAAACTCCACCACTACTTGAGATGACAACTATTTTCTTCTTGATCATATAGCCCACTGACATCTCGATTAATGTCCCGATTCCACCACCGACGGCAATTATTCCGTCACAAGACGTGGCCACTATAAAATCTCGCGCAAATCCAATACCGCTGCAAATCACAATATCACAAAATTCATTCGCAAAACTAAAGTTGTCTTGCGGAATAATACCCACCGTAACACCGTTCAACTCCTTTGCACCTTTGCATGCGGCCTCCATTACTCCTCCAAGACCTCCACATACTAGGACTGAGCCGGAGAGCGCGATCTCTTTACCAACCTCATATGCTATTTTTTTGGCTATGGGTGTGCAGCGATCATCGTTATAGCCGATTACGCCTATCTGAAACTTCCGCACACCTTACCTAAAATCGGTCCGATCATCATATACCTTTTGCTTCTAACCGGAGGCAAGGGAGAATTGAGTGGTTTTTAACGTAGCGCTCTTGAACCACGCTACCGCCAGCTCGCCCCGTATCTAAGATTTCTTTGAACCATCTCTACTAATTTCTCATTTCACCGCTCATTGCCCCTTTTTTTACTCCTCAGTTTCTCGCCTCCTTCCTGTCTCCCTTTTTATTTCTGATTTTTCATTTCCGCTCACTCGTATTCATTGTTAGCAGGAAACTAGAATTGGATAATCCAATATTCAAACCGTACGATACACTTATCACCGGCTGCCTCTTCGAGTAAAAAATAATATATGGCCTGTGCACCGGCAAGCAATATGAGTTATCGTGTTCTTGATGTCTCCCTAGCAGATGAAGGAAGGAGAAAAATTCAATGGGCATTGTCCCATATGCCTGTCTTGCAATCTTTGACTAGGCAATATGAAAAAAGTATGCCGTTAGAAGGTGTACGCATTGCTGGTTGTCTTCATGTCACTAAGGAGACAGCAGTATTAGTTGAATCTCTTAAGGCATTGGGGGCAGTACTTTCCTGGTGCGGATGTAATCCTCTTAGTACTCAGGATGACGTGGCCGCATCCCTAGCCGAAGATGACAAGATATCAATTTATGCCAGCAGGGGGGTATCGACGCAAGAATACTATGACGACATCCACATGGCGATGAAGATTGATCCAAACATAACCATCGATGACGGAGCTGATCTTACGCTGGAAATGCACAGAGAGATTCAAAAATTCAAGTCTGTGTATGGAGGAACAGAGGAAACAACAACAGGGGTTGTAAGGCTAAGATCTATGGAGAAAGGTGGGATTCTCAAATACCCTATCATTGCAGTAAACGATGCAGAGACAAAACATGACTTTGATAATTATTATGGAACTGGTCAATCTGCGTTAGATGGAATAATTCGCGCCACTAATATCCTGATATCAGGAAAAAACGTCGTCATCTGTGGATACGGGCATGTAGGCAAAGGAATTGCTCGCAAGGCGGCAGGTTTGGGCGCAAATGTAACCGTTACTGAAGTGGATCCTATAGCAGCTCTGAAAGCAAAGTTAGACGGCTTTTCGGTGGCAAAGGTCTCTGAGGTTGCCCCCGCAGGAGATCTATTCATAACGACAACAGGCTGCAAAGATGTAATTGATTACGACACAATTCTCAAGTTGAAGAATGGAGCTTTATTGGCCAATGCAGGGCATTTTAATGTCGAAATCTCAGTCGACGCACTGGAAAAAAATGCAGTAGCGAAAAATAAGATAAATGATCATGTTTACCAGTATCAATTGTCAAATAATAAGGCCGTTTACCTCATAGCAGAGGGCAGACTGGTGAATCTAGCCGCTGCAGAGGGACATCCTTCCGAAGTTATGGACATGAGCTTTGCAAATCAACTTCTCTCCGTAATCCGTATCGCACAGACGCATCATTCCCTTGAACCGAGGGTCTATGAAATTGAACGGGAACAGGACATGGTCATAGCCGTAGCAAAGCTCCACTCCATGGGAATATACATCGACCAGCTCACACAGGATCAACAAAAATACATAAAAGGCTTTGATCAGGGCACGTAGTCTCCGCCCCCCTCCTTCCCGACTCACCTTCAGCAAATGAATTAGTAGAAAAGAAGCGGAGGAGACGGAGACGAGTGAAATATATTGATATATTGAAATACACAGTTAGCATTTCAAGAGAATAGTGATGGGCTGGCTCTTTTCGAGAAATTTGGATGGGTGGTCTAGCCTGGTTATGATACCTGTCTCACACACAGGTGGTCGAGAGTTCGAATCTCTCCCCATCCACCTAACTTGAAAATACATAGTCGGACTCTTTTTTTGTATCTCGCTAACAATACAATTAATGCAATGGAAATAGATTCATATCATAACTTACCGATGAAACTCGTAACTATCCAGATAGACCTTAACATTATTTAGGTCGTTAGTATCATACCAACAAATGTTACCGCGAGGGCACACAAAAATACTTTCGTGACCCTCATCGATCTATCCAATGCAGATGAATAGTCGTCTAGTTGTTTTGACCCCATAACCTTTACGTTCGATATAGCAGAGAACAGCTCCAGAGATGAAGACTCGGCCGATTCCTTGGCGCGGAGTGACAGTGCTTGAAATGCTTCAATGATCTCATCTTCCTTGCTAAGCTCTCCAAGTGCGAAGTATCCATTCCTGGTTCTTTTCCCTGAAGTACCATGTGTATCTGAAGTACAGATCTCTACCATGTGATGGTCTTGACTCGTCAGACTTTTCAAAAGTTCCTCACGCAGACCATTCTTCATATTATTAGAATCAGCCCAGCCCAACAAGTTCCACTTGTCGTCAATACACAACGCAAGCATAGCCAAACCAGACTCGCCCAAATCGTCTTGGAAACTCACTCCAAGAGGTATGTCTCTAATATTGGCATAGCCTGCGCGAAACGGATATTCGGCTGCTCCGACTAGCTTATCCAAACAACGCTCTGCAGTCCTGAGCAGCTGTTCTGTCTGCTGACCATCCAATGAGACTCCCATTGCGTTATGACTATCTATCAAAAGTAAGGAATCAAACCCGATCTTTTTTGAGTAATGGGTAAGTTGAGAGAGCACTGAATATGGTACATCCTCCATACCTTTTGGAGACATGGACAAAATTAGCATACAGACATTATCGAATCTTATACCCGTCACGCTGCAATAACCATCCTCAATTCTGACCGGCCTCGAACATAGGCTATGAGATGAGATCTTTTTAGCGGTCTTGAGTCCGCTTATGTATTTGTCTAGCTCTTCCTTAGAAGGAATATTCAATGCATGGTCAGAAACTCCGTGCAAGACCATTGCTCTTCCAGAAAAAGCGTTGTATAGAACATAGGGGAGATTACTGCCCCCAACAGAGAGGAAGGGACCAGGATGGACTTCAGGCACAACAAGGGAGTATCCATTGTTTTTGTCAAGGGAAAACTTCATCATGAACGTAGAGACGGGCTTTTCATCTGCTTTTTCTTCAGCTATTCGTTCAAACCTCGTTCCATCTTTCTCAGTCCAAGCAGCCAGAAACGCCTGCAAGACTTCAAATGTGCTC
>JAATVS010000337.1 GCA_014523695.1 Nitrososphaerales archaeon TH5895 | reverse complement strand
GCCTTGCCAATCTAGGACTCCAATCCTTCACTACGTCAACATCTGTTATTTTGTAAAATGCTAGAAAGTCGTTGATATGCATTTGATATGAAGCTTTAGTGTAAGGGGATAGACCGCCTGCAGTTACTCGGTATATTATGGGAGTAGGCTTTTCCTTATTTTGTTTCTGTCTATTGCCGGTGCTGAGCTGTTGCGACCTCGTTAGGGGAGTAGGAGGAGTAGGTAGTGAACTCAACGGTTAGCATTAGCTCTGGAGCTATTAATAGATAGTATTTACTATCAATAACGACAATAATGAGCAGTGTAAAAAATAAGGCTTCCCGTAGTTAAATGAAAACCTTCGACGCTTCTATAGTAGATTCAAAGTGCTGTCCATACAACGTTTACGTTTTAGAAATACTGTACTAATTTCATAATCAAATGGATGGCAGCTTGCTTATTTCGCCAATGTTTTAGTAGTAGGTTCGATTTAACAAATAATGGATTAAACACCGAAAAATCATTCAGAAGAATTCACAGCGATTACCGATGTACCATTTGTCAATGTATCAAATGCTGGAGATAATTTTTTTCCAATTTCATATAACTGGCTTATTTGTTCTTTAGATGCAGTAGAGCTCTTGACATTAACATTCAATCTAAATCCTTGGGCACCTGGTCTTGTGTCTGTCGATAAACCTGTAAAGCCTTGAAGATTGATAATGCCTTCTATGTCTATTGTTACACTATCTATATTTATTCTTCTAGCTGTTGCATGTGCCACGATTGTTTGTGTTATACACGCCCCCAAACTGGACATGCATCCCTCACATACAGTAGGACCTTTACCTTCTCCTGAAAACTGTGGAGGAAAGTCAAAGACCATTGTATAGCTATTATTTCTTTGGATTGTTTGGCCCCCGAGCTGAAAATCTTTGCATGACGATCTAACATAAAATCCTCCATTATCACTTCCATCTTCACACCTCCATTCTGTTTTGACAAAAAATTTTGCTTCGGACGCGTCAGGATGGTCCTTTAAAGTATTTAATAGGCCACTCAGTTGCTGAGGGTTTACTCCATTGATTCGGGTATTACTCATTGATTGATAGACTAGCGGGCCATTGATTAAACATTTTGATTACTAAAACAGCCAAATCTGATCCATAAATCGGAACGAAGTACTGGATGAAACACACCGTAATTCACCATGTATAATTGATATTTGAATGCAACAAACTACTTGCCTTTAAGGCAGGTGGAGCAGTAGCATCGGTTACATTAGGGCCTTTCCGGCTTTACAAAGTGATAACAACTGTGTGTATAATGGGCTTTGAAGTACCCTTCCCAGGAATGCAGCTTCCCAATGGTACGGTACAATACGTGTATTAATACCAGATTGGAGAAGATATATTTCTCTTGGAAGGTAAATCATTTATTGACCTGCTTGAAGTCTACATGAAAGAAGAAGATGGACGGCACACACGTCACCATTAACTTTGGTCAATGGTCGTGGTACAAAGGTAAAGGAATAGGGATGTGCCAAAAGGTCATAAAATAGAGATTGAAGCTTTTAGTTCACTGCAATAACCGGAGTTGGATGGCATAAAAATTGGAAATGGACTAAATCAAACGTTCAATTTTCCTAAATATGATTTAGCACTTTCTAATTTGCTTGCTTCCTTTTCAGATAGCTTAATCCCTAACATTTCTTTGAATTCTAATGCATTAATAACAGCTTTGCCTCCATAATGGTTATTAAAGTAAATCCTAAGAACTTTGGTCTGTTCCTTTATCTTGTCTATTTTTTCAACCCACGGTTCTAATTCTTCCTTGTTATACAAATAGTTATACCAATAATGACCTTTAATATTTCTACCATGAAACCTAACAACAGAATGATCAGCTGTAGTCACGATGGTTTCAGATAAAAATTCAAGGTTTTCTTTTTTCGGTGAATCTGTTACTACTGAAGCAATATCATAATGTCTTAGTAATTCCCATGGGCCTTCTGTCTTCCATGAAGGATGTCTAAATTCTAGGGCATATTGATAATCGTGACTAGTAGTACTTTCATACCCGTGAGAACTCTCGCTGTATATATTAGAAAAGGCTGATAACTCATTTAGAAATAATTCGACATTCTTAAATTCACTAACTGTAAAACTTGGTGGTAGTTGTATTAATATTGCTCCTAGTTTATTAGCGATTCTCAATGGTGAAATCTTTTCAAGGAAAGCTTCAAAGTCTTTTAGAACATTCTTTTTAACATCCAATCTTTTCTTGTGAGTAATAGTTTCGGGAACTTTGACTGAAAACTGAAATCCGGCTGGGGTTGCTCTGCTCATTCCAATAAATGTACCCTTTGTCATGCTGTTATAAAATCGCTCATAGAATGAAGCATCCATCTCTGCAGTATCAAAGAATTCAGAATAATGCCGCAATCTCTTGGTTTCTTTGTCTGGATAAAATACTCCTATCCATCCTCCATTCTCCTCAGGTCGACTACCATAATTCCAACCCGAGCAGCCAATAAGGAGTTTTCCCATGTTATGCACAGATGGTAAGAATAATATGACTTTAAACATTTTCGTAATATTGCAGAAATGATTCATACATACGTTTGTGTTTTAGCAAG
>JAATVS010000336.1 GCA_014523695.1 Nitrososphaerales archaeon TH5895 | reverse complement strand
CAAAAAGTAGGACTAGACCATAGACTAGCCGATGGAGACATAGTTAGTATTACTAAAAAGAGCTAGAAATCCAATCCCAATGAAACACCGGAGGATCAGGGTTTACTGCCTGTAATTCATTGCTAAGATCATCCTCCGCTGCCTCAGAGATTAGATTCGACAGAAACGGTAGTTCAAGGGGCAAAAGAAAACAATAGCACCACATCGACGCACTTAGAATGGAACCGAATACATAGTCCCCGACAATCTCTTTCACTTAAGAAATGAACAGTACGTGCTGAGATTAGTTGATAGAAGTATGGCGTTGAAGTAGCCGACCATGCAGATGTTTATGTCAAGATTTACTTCGAAATCCTTGTACCAGGCTTCCGACTTGGTTACAATGTCGCACTAAAGAGGCCTAATTTTTTTTGGGAAGTGGCAGCTCAGACAAATACCTTCTCCACATCTACAACATGAAAATCTTCAGTGTAACTCTGAATCTTCATCGCTGCCACCATCATCTTATGACTTGATTGTGTATAGAAAGCTTCGTTTGGTTATTTTCAAACTATAAAAATTCGAAGCGTATTCACATTTTTCTTCTTAAATTTCGTCTCGTTGATTTCACCCTAAAGTCTAATGATATTTGATCATCCTCTGTGACCTCAACAGAATACTGGTGGAATATCAGTAACGTAAAAAAGAGGTTAGTTTAACCTGTCTTACCATGCTTGATGGTAGTAAAACGCTGCTGAGAACAGGACGTTTCCACTTTCAACTCAAACACTTGCTAGTGATAGCAGTACTTGCAATATCATTTTCGACCGCCTTCATTATCAGGTCTTATCCTATAAAATACGGTTACTTTCTCAACGAATTTGATCCCTATTTCGATTATCGAGCGACCAAATACATAGTTGATAACGGTCTGCAAGCATATCTAAACTGGCACGATACAATGTCCTGGTATCCAGAGGGAAGGGACGTCCCTGCTACTTCCCAGACGGGTTTACATATCGTCGCGGCATTTCTTTATCAGATATTTGGGGCTGGCTCCTCGCTTCTGGATTTCGTCATAATTTTTCCTGTTGTAATGGGTTCTCTTACTACCATAGCTATTTTTGCACTCGTTAGAACATTGAAGGGTACTTCAGCTGGCCTTTTTGCTTCCCTCTTCTTTGCCTTTACTCCAGCTATAATTCAAAGGGGGAACCTAGGGTGGTTCAAATCTGAACCATTGGGATTATTCCTTGGTATTGTCGCAACGTACCTATTTGTTTCCTCAATAAAAGGGAAGCAAGTTAAATTTGTAATACTCAAAGCGCTATTGGCTGGATTCTTGCTAGGTTTGGCAAATGCTTCGTGGGGTGGCATTCAATACTTTGCAATACCTCTATCGATCTTCTTTATTGCTATCCCATTTTTCCGAAAAGACCTGGGTATTCCTTTAATTGTAGCTATATGCATAACTGTCATAACCTTAGCCACTGCGGGAATATTTCCGAGGCCTGGAATTTCGTTTGTTTTTGGGCCCCCAGGAATCGCATTGATTGGTGGAACCGTATTCTTGGCGGCCACTTTCTTTGTGAGGAAATTTACGTCATCGGATCATTCGATTCGGAATTCCGGAATCGTTCTTGGTGCATTCATCGTTATTAGCGTTGGAGTAATGTTGACTGAAGCATACTATTCACCTTCGTTTAGATACCTAAATGCAATAAACCCATTTCTTTCAGCTCAAAATCAATTAACGGCATCGGTAGCAGAACATTTCACACCAACTATAGTAGATTACTTCATTGATTACTCTATACTGATGATGTTCGCTGGATTTGGCATATGGATGGCGTTTCGAAAGAGAAATGATATGACGATCTTTGCTTTGATACTGGGGATCACCGGGCTGTATGTAAGCGCTACATTCGCAAGGCTGCTTGTCTTCTCCTCGATCAGCATCATAGTTCTGGCATCAATGGGGCTGTTCGATTTGACCAGAATCTTTATGGAAAGGTACTCTTCCTCCGGTGCTTATCTTGAAGATCCAAAAAAGGCGGCTAGAGGTAGGGAAAAGAAAAGGGTCGAGCGTCTTAAATCGAACCCTTCTCATAATAAGCCAATAGTAATTTCATTTGCTATTGTCCTTATTTTCCTTCTAACCCTCCCCCTATTCTATCCCCCTAATATCAATTGGGTAACCTCAGCAGATGTTCCGCCGTCCATTGCAAATGGCGGGACCGGATATAGGATGCAGGTGGCAGATTGGATAGATGCGTTAGATTGGATCTCCAATAATACTCCGAAGGATTCAGTTGTCGCTTCCTGGTGGGACTATGGGTATTGGATAACTACCTTGGCTAATCGAACGAGTCTAGCAGATAATGCCACAATAAACCAGACACGGATAGCCGAGCTAGCCAAAATGTTCATCGAGCCAGAGAAAGAAGGCTATGAAATAGCCAAGGAATTAGATTCAGACTATGTGGTATTGTATCTGGTGGGGCAGAGATTCCCAGGAGCCAATGGAACTTCTTTCTACACACTTGGGAGTGGAGGGGACGAAAGCAAGAAACAATGGTTTATTCGGATTGGTGGATTCAATGAAATGGATTATTTGGAACAGGACGGTTTTACTCCTACTCCTAAATTTTGGAATAATACGTTACTTGGGAAGCTCATCCCATATAGTCCACAGGCATATGCCTCGATTCAAGGAGGCCAACTTGCAGGGATTCAGCCAGTATATCAACCAGGTACGATAGCATTATACACTCAGGATTTGAAGTTCCCCTTAAGCGAGCAACCAGACCAACCATTTAGTCTTGTATACGCGTCGCCCAGCTTTGTATCCAATACACCGGGCCTCGTTTTCGGTGTATTGGTTTATAAAGTTAATCAGGACTATCAGTCTGAATCTATGT
>JAATVS010000002.1 GCA_014523695.1 Nitrososphaerales archaeon TH5895 | reverse complement strand
TACTGTCCTAATTATATGAATAATCCTACACTATCAGTTTTTTGTAATGGTGAAAAAGGTGAAGGTGGTTATATGTATTGCAACCTACGCGATGAGCTTCCATTTCATTTCGGAATAGTATGTGTAGATAATCCTAAGCTAAATATTATACAATAATTAATTCACTTTTTTCTTGAATACATTATGTGAATGTTAATCTAGGTGGAGGAGGAGGTACTTCCCCTCTAGTCTCTCTACCTGTTGTTATCTTCATTGTAGGTTTAGAATCCTAATTTCTTTTAGAATGTAGGAAAGGTTTCAGCAGCTGCTGGAAGATCAATAGCGCATAGAGATGAACCAGAAGTATCGGGCAACGTTCTGTCAGTTAGAGTCATTAGTAGCAGCAAAATCGTTTTTAGCTGAGTCAAAATTAGGATGCCATGCTTGTCCCCTATATGGATATGGAATCATTTCAATACTTGCCGATATATTGGGAGGTTCATTGGACGAGTTTCTTTTTATCTCATTGTCTTCGGGATTATACATAGTGGGTTCTTCTTTAGTACAGAAATGAGCTGAGGATGTTTGCGATTCATCAGATTTCTGTTCTGAAGATTCCTTTTGTGCAAATGATGACACGGACGATATATTGTCACTCAAATTAGTGACTGCCTTATTTGTGATGTTTTCAAGCATCTTTTCATAAATCTTTTCAGCTTCAACTAAAGCTGGTTCTTCATCATTTTCTGGTTGTATTGTAGACTGGTTGTAATAGAAAGCATGAAATTTCTGAGGGTCTAATCGCAATAATTCGATAACGGATTGAATAGCCATTCTCAGTAATTGGCTACGATCTGCTAGTACATATTCAACCTCTCCTTTGATTGCTTGTTTGACTTTGTTGTATTCTATATTGTTATCTTGAAAGTCCTTTACGAAATTCTGGAGTCTAATCTTCTGCAATTCTAGCTTAGCTTTTTCGTCTTTTGATTCTCTTATGGTTAATTGAAGCTGATCCACTGTTATCTTCATTCCTGAAATCTCGTTGCATAATCGATGACAGTCTTCCGTTGAATTGCTTTTTTCATCTTCTAATGAATCTAATTCAGCTTTGAGTCGGTCATATTCTAACCGAACCCTAGGAAGATGCCCATTTGCGATCTTGAGAAGCTCTATAACTTCATCATCACTCATTCCCGAATTCTGAGTTAGTTTGATAAAATTCACGTATGGCCAAGGGTTATTCTTGATCTGTAGATAAACCTTAGTGAATTCTGTAAGCCCTAAAAGCATAAAATATTCTTGATGATAGCGTATTGCATCTTCAGCTTTGATGCCTAGTGTAATAGCCACCTGAACTGGAGTCTTTTGTTGAGAGTATAATTCAAAGACTCTAGCGGATATCGAAGTAGTCTGGCCCAACCCAGCTCTATTCAAAACTGCCTTGATTGTATTTGGAGACACCCCCGCCTCTTTTGCAATCTCTCGATAAGTTTTTCCTTTTTCAGCTAAAGCGATGATAAGAGCTTCTCTTTGCTTTCTATCCATTTATGTTAGTATTATTTTTATCTACAATGATTTACATTTTGTTATCTTCTGTTCTTGTGTGATATCGGTATGCTATTTCTTGTAATTTTCTGCATTAGACTACTATCGAAATGTGCTCAATTAATCTATCTTACTATAATCTCAGATCTGAGACCTCAAAAAGCGAATAAAGTAAATAATTGAACCATTTGTTTAATAACTGATAGTGGCCAATGAACAACTCCGTCTCTAGAAGATTCCTCTATAATCATTCTTCATTCACATGACCCACATGACCTATGTGAGGTCCTATCTTTGGGTACATATCATTTTTTTCAATTAGCGAATCGAGCCAATATAAATAAAAGTCTTGTGAGGGAGAGACCCCGAAACACGTCTTATACGTCATATACGTCACATTAATGAAGATTGATTATATAACATTGCCCTACATAGGCCTTATTATTCATCCAGTTAGCCTCCATCGCAAAGCCACAGGATTCTCATTTACAATCTCGACGTTTCTGTCCAGAATCGCAGTTTCGTAAGTGTCTCGAAGTTTATGATTATGTGACAATCTAAAGTCGGTTCCAAGATATTCGGCCAGCTGGTCATTACTTTCGCACATCTTTGTTGCTATTTCTGACATTGTCAGCGGAATGGTGCCATGCTGCTGCAAAATCATCTTCAGCAAATTGATTCCGATGTCTCTAGGACTCTCGGCTACGGCCGCCGTGACCTGTTTGTAGTTGTTAAGCATGGCATTATAGAATGCCATTGTCTCTTTGGCCTCCGCTTCCCCAACAACCTGTTTTAACTTCAACCTAGTTATTGCAAGAGCAATTCTTAGGATGGTATCAAATTTGCGCTGAAGTCCGTCGATAGATGTTTTGCCAATATTGACAAAAAATAGGCTCAGCATCTTATAGGCCACCTCTGAAAATACCGGCTTGAAGGTTCTTGCGTGCGCGATATACTGTTGCAGAAACTCTTTATTTCCTTCATATTCGCCGGCCTCATACTTTTTAGTGGCTAGCCATTTACCCTCGGTTATTTTCTTCAGATAGGATGAATCCTTGTTCTCCCTCAAAATAATTACAATATCAAACCTGTCCAAGATTGGAAGAGAAACAGGGATTTCACTTACGTCAATTCTATCTAGATGTTTCCATGTTCCTCCAATGGGATTAGAGGATGCAATGATACTGGTATTCGCTTGAACTCGCACGTCGTGACCGTGCTTAACCACGTAAAAATAGTCGCGATCCATGCAATCCAGAAAGTGCTGTTGATCCCATGCCTTCAGATATCCGAATTCATCTACTACACAGATTGAACCTTTAGCCCTTGGTATTGGCCCACTGCGAAGAATGTACATGTTGTCTCCTTCCTCCTTGCTGATATGAGCGGTGAGACTCAGGCCGGTTGCATTCTGGCCTCCCACAAACCTAGCACTTGGTACCAAACCGGTTGTATCCTCTATGATGTCAGTCTTGGCTAGGCCTGGAGGGCCAACTACAAAGACATTAATTCGTTGACGTTCGGGCACCGCATGCTCAATATTTCTAAGACCAGCGTTGGCACATGCAAACAAAATGGATTTCTTAAGATAATCCATTTCAATGTATTCGGGGGAAATCATCGAAACAAGTTCATCGATTGGGTTCATGTCCTGTTTCTGAATGTCGGTCAGCCATTGCTGTATTTTTACAACGTTTGGTTGGGTTAGTTTTAGCTCATGCTTTTCCGCATATTCGATTCCTTCGTCATCGGCAAATAGTACGGTTTCCGCTCGATTGTTCGGGTTGTCGTTCCTACTAATCACATGCAACTTACCTTTGATAGTAACGACTTCATTTATCCGGATGTCATTAGTATCATTGTTAAACAATTTGACCCACATCCTAGTTAGATCATCGGTTGTATCGGGATCCTGGAGTTCTACGTCAATTGTAGGAACATACTCATATTCTGGACTAAGACTTTTCTCTCCACAATTAACGCATTTTGATTGATTTCTTGTTGGATCTTTATACCGAGGGATCCCACTGTCTATAGCTGATCCGCTAACGTAGTTACATTCAAGGCACCGCCATTGAAGGTTTGTCACCATATTATAAATGGGGGACACACCAATTATTGTGCCTGGAATTCGTACCCAGCCCTTTTGCATTCGTTTGGCATCAAATATTGTTATTTCATGAAGTATCTTATCCTCTTGCTCTTCAATGATTTTTTTCTGTCTTTTAATATCGTGTTGCCACAGATCTTTGACCGATTGGACAACGTCATTTATTGCATCTTGAGTCTGGTCTGGTATAGTGTTAATTATTAATTCAACTAATGCGGGTGCGCCTAGAATTTTTGATTCCTCTTCATAACTACCATTGACTTTGCGGTTGACTTTCTTTGTGCCTTTCTTACTGAAACCTCTTTGATAGGTGTCCAACAACAATCGTTGCCTATCTTTCGGGTCTTGATCATTAGACCTAGCGCATATCCCACCAATTATTTCCACACCTGATTTTATTGATATTCTAGAGTGGAACAACATCCCTGATAACCGCATATGAAAATCATGTTTGTGATGGTCAACCACAAATGTGGAGAGCAAGCCTATCGTCGCATCAATAGTGGGTAACGATAAATCGAATACTCGCTTGTCTGTCTCCCTACTATAACCGACCCTCGGATCGCCCTCCTGTTCTTCTTGTCGTTCTTGATGCGCCGCCTACTGTTGCGTTCCTTCTGAGCCCTGATGATTTTATCCAATGACTTATTAGACAGACAATCTTGGAACATATCCACAAACAAATCATAAAGGACATCATTTGCTAGAATGTGATCTGTAACTCCTACGGCCGCATATCGAAAGTTCGGATCGTCTTTGTGCGCTGAACCAGGAAGTGTGCATAATCCTAGGCTATTGTCCGTCTTAATTTCGAATTCATGACCAGACTCACAATTAGCCGTCCCTATCGACCTTTTTTGCTCCTTAGATAGCCAGTAAATATGATGTCCATATATCTTGCGAGTTTTCGTTACAAATGTAGAGTCCTTCAAAATGTCCAAGAGGGTTAGATTATAGTTCCCATTAACAAATCTGTTGTCCTGAAGAAATTCTCGAAGTAAATCCCGAAGTTTATCCGTCACCCAGTCCCATGATGAAGGATCAAGGATCTGACCAATTGGAATACCTAGTCGGTTGTTAACCTTCTCGCAGTCTGTATCTAGCGCGTTGAGGTTAAGGTATTGACCCGTTTTTGCATCTCTAATATGTGTAGGTCCTAGCATTGTAGCAGCGTTAGTAAAAGAATATCGATCATATTCGTTTACCAAGTTTGTTGTAGACCAGCGATATTCAGGAACATGATAGACCTTACTCCATGACAGTCCCGTTGCATTGCTGGGTAAAAATATACCAACCGGTCTTATCCCAATTCTTTCGAGCGCTTTGATTGATGACTCATCGAACTTGAAATTGTTGATGTTAGCATCGTCATTATTGTTATTCCGTAGCATCGCTATTCCCTTGCCCTCGTATCTTCCTGCTCGGCAATGTGCTGCAATCGATTGCGAGAAAACCACCTTTGCCATACGTACTCTGTCTTGCCAAATACCTTTATGACCTGAACTTTCATCGAATATCTAAAACCTTGTGTCTATTCTCGGGCGTTTGGGCTTGCCGGAATGCTCTGATAAGAATTTGACTTTCTGACCGACTAAACCATCTATGACTCCGGCAGGATTCTGCTTCAATAATTGATTATGTATATCCCAGTCAAAACATGATAACAACTTCCTATACTTTGGATTGAATTCATTTAACGCATCTATTTCGTAACCCTTACCGGTCTCAAAATGTACGGGTAGACCATATTCTTGTATTTGTGACGGTACTACTGCTACTCTCTTGAACTCTACAATATCGGATAAGCCAAAAAACTCCAGTTGCTCTTTGACGAGGTCATCCATATGACGACAATATTTATCGTCATCACCAAGATAGTTAAGATGGATTACACCCCTTACTTCTTTGTTACCAGTAAAAAGATCTATATAATAGCGTTCATTTTCTAATTCACGGCAGAGTTTCTCCATGTAACCCCATCCAGCATCTCCTCGGTTGAATGCAACTTTAACGTAATTTCCCCTAATAAGAGCAGCTACTGTACCGGCCACTGAATGTTTTTCGACCATTTTCATGACGTACACGGGTTGACCATGCCAATTGTTTATATTCTGATTAGTAGTATTGATAATTGATCACATCCTTAAACAATCTAATTGTGACACTTTCTGTACCTGGTCTGGGGTACCAACCTGTGACCAGAGTATCGGAATGTATTTTTACACTACTTAGACATCTAATTTCTTGATAAGAATCCCTTCTCCTCTGCCCTCCACTATGACGTGCGACGGTTTGTCAAGCCCGTACTCCTTCGCGAACTCTTTAGGAATAATAAGGGTACAAGAGTGTTGTCCCGCTAGCCAGGTCTTTATAATTTCTCTCTTTTCTAATTTGTTCGACAAATCTAACAAGTTAAATTAAGGATAGATAATTTATTGCATCCGAATTGCATCCCCATATAACAAGCCCTTGGGAGTATACGAAAATACTGGAACAATGTATTTCCTCTGTCTCGGAACATCCAAATAGAAGTGCAGACCTTGGGCCAGTGGCATCAAAGATTCTCGGACAATTTCCACTGGGAGAATACTTTTCGACTTACAATATTCACAATATGCTAAAAAATAAGCATATGATCAACGATAAGGGCGAAAGCTATCATATTGCATATAAAGATGTCCATAAACGAATTAGAAGACTTGATTCCCTAGATTTAATTGAAAGAGTTCCAGAAGAACATTTACACACCAGGACGATTCATGCTCCTATCTTTTATCGGCTAACTCTGGGAGGTCTTTTCAATTTGCTTTATAAAAACAGAGATCTTATACTAGATACTGACAAAAAGAAAATTTTTCAATGCCATGGGGAAAGTATCGTGTTTGAAACCTTCATTTATCCCTTTTTTGAAAAATCAACTTTAGTAGGAATTAAAGGTTCGTTCTTCCCCGAGATAATATTCAGTTACCTATCTAAATGTTGTGAGATTATAGATGATACTGTGGCGGGACTTGCCAAAGATGGTGGACATAAGGTTGTTACAATCCCTTTATTTAATTGGAACGAGGTTCATGGAGATAATGATCGAGCGACAGTGAAAACAATTGGAGATGAATTCAAAATTGATTTCACAATAGATTCAAAAATTGAAAAAATAGATAGCAGAACGGTTAGAATTTCGGACAAGCATCATTCCGTTAACATTCAAGTTAATCATAAGAAGAAATCAGCAACACTGACTAGTGATAATGGAAGAACATATGATTTAACCACAGAGAAATTGGGTAATGATTTCATTCTAAGAAAAGTCGGAACTTTCAGACATGATATTGCTCTTCCGGTGATGCATTATCGTGTCCAATATTGCCTTCTAAACTTAGCTTTTTCAATAATAATGGGAGTGAGGATCGGACGATCAGAAAGCGACTTTTTCGCAGTTAGGCCAGTGTTAGATGCAGAGGATTTCAGTTTATTATCACATGACGCAAAAACGTTAGATCTAATTGAAGAAACAGAAAAGGCGTATAGAATTAGGCATAATTTGTTTGTAAAATCAAAAAAGACAATCCGAACTGCATAATCTATTTTTTCTGTTTCTTCAATTCTTGTACTTCTGCCATGAGTTTCATAACTTGATCTGAAAGTGTAACCAGCGCATCATCTTTTTCCTGTAATTTGGCCTTTATTAGATACTCATTATTTTGATTCATCACCGTCAAGCCCTCTATCTCCCTATGCAAAAGCAATGAATCTCTATTGATTGTCAATAAAGTTACCGCTTTTAGATAGTCTTCTAAGACTTCATGTTCTGCTGGTCTATAATAAGACGAGGATATTCCTATGCTATGAACCATTGTAATTTCTACATTAATGGGCTTCATAATCTGTTCAGCATGAGTCTTGTAGAATTTGCGGAAACCGTGAGCAGCTTTCCACTCGTGCCGTCTTTCACCTTCTTTTAGAGGCTCTCTAACTCCTTGCTCCCATAGTGCTCTTTCTAACAGACGCTTTATGCCGCTGCTCTTGAGTCTCTTAGGAACAGTAGCAAGGCCCACTTTGGCCCAATAGTTCATGTTAGTGGTCTGCCAGATATCTCTCATTAGCCATGACTCTTCGGTAATCGTTTCGCCGTATGATGCACGAAAATCCATCCAATCTTTTAATGATGCAAATGCTTCAGGAGCAATGAATGAATAATATTCGTCTTGCCTCTTTAGCGTAGACAATGAGTTTTGCGGCAACTACCTCTCCCTTTTCATTGCAAACGGGTCTAACATGTTTCCACCTGAGAAAATCCCAAGCTCCAATTCTGATCCCTGAAGAAATCATTGTGTATCCGATAGGTTTAATCCTCCTGTCAGGATATTCTAATAATCGTTGAATCTCTTCTCTTGTTGGTGCTCTATCGTTAGCAGCCTGTCTCCCTCTAGGAACGCCTCGAGAAATTTTTTTCCAACTTACCTGGATATCATTCATTTCACAAAATAATTTCATTGCTTTCAAATAGTTTGGTATAGTTGGAGAGAAATCTCTCCTTTCCTGGCTCTTTGGACCTGATAGGAAATGAATCCTATTATCTTGTTCTGAACTGACACAGTGCCTTCTTCCTTACATAGAGTCATGAACTGTTTAGCCTGTTCATCAAGATTTCCAACGAGCCCTAAGAAATCAAAAACAACTTTCAATCTGTTAGGCCATTGTCTTCTAGTCTCATGTGCCTTCAAGGCGTATAGGAATTGCGAGACAGGATTTGTTGCTTGCTCTATGACTGACATTCGAATTATTCGACGCTCTATTCTAAGTTGTGGGCCTAGATAAAGGGATAATATTGACGTGGGCCCAAGGGTTTCCGTGCCTGTATCGGTGCCGAAATTGGGTTCTAGTTGAAAGCGACTGGTAAGCTTTAAAAGCTTTTCTTCCGATATATCGTAATTAACTACTTGTTCATGGCCAACAGGTGATGACTCTCTATTAAGTCTACCATCGCGTCAGTAATATGCATTTTAGTATCATGCTCGATCCAGAACCAGTCTCCTGCAGGATTAACCTCCAAGAAATATGCTTGATTATTCTCACCTAGAATAAGATCAAAACCGCCATAGCTAAGGCCAAAGACTTTCATCATTTTTAAACACGCATCCCTTATCGCGTTATCTAGTTTCACTGGTTTCTTTGGAATTTCAGACAACGTACAGCGATGGAGATCATCTCGACAATTGGGGATTCCTCTAGTATCTAATTCTGCAGCAAAAACCCTTTCGCCCACTATTGTAACCCGCAACTCCGATTCCTTATCCAATCGCTGTTGCAGAATGCATGGTGCATAGATTAGATCGCCTAATCTTGACAAATCGTCCTTTGTTATAGATCGAGCGTACATCGAATAAACTTTGTCTTCAACCTCTAGTCTGGTGATGAACTGCCTTCAATAAAATTTGTCCATTATAATCGTTATAGAATTCAGCAGCAGCTCGTGGATCATTTGTGATTAATGTTGATGGAATTTTAAGTCCAACCAGCCTAGCAATATTGAGCTGCATGAGACGGTTACTTGCCATAAGGTGAGCTTCCGGTTTATTTATCCATTCTGATGCTAAACTATCTGTCAGAATTTGATATGAATCATTCCATTGCTCATAACAAAATCTTCGTGCGAATGCATTATCATTATTACTAAAATTAAAACCCATTAATGTGGTATCAAAATCACGCAGCCATACTACTGAGAATATGGAAGTATCTATATTCCGATCACCAATTGTAAATTCAACAGGTGGATCACAAAGGTTTTTCATGCGATATCTTACTACCATTTGTCTAGCCATATCTTCGACATTAATACGAACACTATCAATTCCTTTGGCCAAAAGCTTGATGCTTACTCTCGTAGCCTCGGGATCGAATTTTCTTGTTAATATCAGGACTTGCTTACCTGAAATACTATCCGCTGTAGATAAAATTCTTAAGTCATTCGTAATAAACGATTTGAAATCTGGTGCATTCTCGGTTGGAATGGGCCGTACGTTATCTAGAAATTGACAAAGAAGTGGCAGATTAATCAACAATCATCATCAGTGCTAATCTTTACCGTTGTTTCCATTTAAGGACTCTGCCTTCTTACGAAGTTTCACTTCCTCTAATACTTCGTATAAATACTGTTTGGCCTCTTCCGTCGAAAGAGACGGTTGTATACCGCTTTGGTTGATTAAATTGTCCGTATTTAGTTTCGTAACTTGCAAGATTTATTTCTCGAGTTTTCGCTCCGATTCAGCTGTTCCTATACTACCTAATAATTCAAATTCTTGTCGGGCAGAGGCTTTAATTCTCCTACGCAAGTCTGAATCTTCTGCGGTTGCGATGGCAGAGTGATTAAGTCCTATGAACAGTAAAAATGAAAAAGGGCCAACTAATGACACAGTAGGAAGACCAAAAGGCGGATATCCTGCTCCTGAGACTGTAGCAATTATACCTATAGCAAATAATGTTAGACCATAGCAAGTGATATACATATAATCACCAATTTGATGATGACGGATAGCTCTTGCAATTGTGACAAAAGCTGTGGCAAATAATGCTATTGCACTGACTTGCGAAAAAGTCGTGATGTATAAGGGAATAATTATGCTATTCGGGTCATCTTCTGGTGCTGCTCCCTGAAAGACTGGGAAGAAGGAGATCAAAGTACCCAAAAAGAATACGATGGGAGTAGTTACTAGAATCCAAAATTTTGGTTTACCTACGCGTCTAATGTTAGCGTACAGAATGGTAATCGTTCCTCCCCAGATTGACATGAATATGATGGTGGTTAGGATACCAGGCAGCGTTACTATCAGGATCTCTTCAAATCCAGTCTCGATCGCCGGGAAGGCAGCTGCTGATTCCAGAGTTGTTACTGGTGGTTGATGAATAATGATTTCAACATAGAAAATCGTGGCTAGTAACACCAAGTAAATAGACGCTGAAGCAGACGCCAAACCGTATAAGACGTCTACTTTCAAACCTAATCTATACTCCGATTTGTTGACAGAATCACACGAGTCTCGACTTCTGTGATGTTGCTGAGTGCTGGATTAGAAATAAATTAAATTAGAACTAAAAATAATAATAGGCATAGAGAATATCGATATAAACATATGAGACCAGTTTTGCTTACTGTAGACGATGATTCGCAAGTAGTTCGGGCTATTGAGCGTGATTTAAGGCATCAATACGGAAAACGCTTT
>JAATVS010000335.1 GCA_014523695.1 Nitrososphaerales archaeon TH5895 | reverse complement strand
TCTGTCAAACGACAAAAAATTTATGAGTGCAGCCAAAGAGGTTTATGTAGATTTTGTTCAAGGATATGAAAAACTCAGTAAGGTACATTAATTTAGACACGTATATACAGTAAATGCATTTGAAGAGCGCAACAGACATTTTTAGTTCTGGTAAACTCAATCGAAATCACTGGTTAATAACTGCCACTGCAGATACCTATTATGCCAGAATTAGCAGTAGAACAGATCTCTTCGATTCTATATCGTGTTGAACTGGCTGATGAATATTCCCGTTTCCAGCCAAGCTATTCCATGAGATTAATGCACTTCTCATCAATGGATACGGTGTCACTACAAGATTACGATGACAATTACAATTTCAAATCAAATTCTATCTGGCTTACGTATATTTCGGATTGAACTTAAATTATATGAGAAGCGAAGCAGTAAATAACCTTTTAGTAGATGATATAACGTCTAGAAGCCTCAAATACTACCAAAATACATTTCTGGTGTTTAATGCATTTGCAATTAACCAATTTCTAAAGTGGAGGTTTCAGATTTTTCAATGAAACATCAGTGTTATCTATTCAAAATTAGCTATGACATAAATCAAATGTGCTTAAGCATTTTTCACAGAAGTATTTTTCGCGTGAGGTACGAATTATCTGAACGGTTTTATTTGTGCGGAAGCAGCTGTTACATCGTAATATCAAATCGTTCGTCGCAGGATCCCACTCTTCCACATACTAGACTGTCAGCTCACCTCTAATATATTATCATATGAAATCACAATTAAAGGACAGAGCCCAGAGGCGATAAAATAAATGGTATGCCCGGCAGATAAATAGAATCTCAGCAATACAGGCTAGCTAGATATAATTGAAGTATGATACAAAATACAAAGGAGGATAATATGATCACGTAAAGACACCCCAAATGAAGATTACTAGATATTACTATCCTTCCTCTTGTTGCGGTTTTATATTTCTAAAACTAAAGTATAGAGCAATGTCGTAAATCACCTTCAAAAGTCCACCTATTAGAAAAGGTGCAGAAAATAATGAAAGAGACTGTATAATATATCCTGCCAGTGACGGCGATAAGACCTGAGATACATTTCGCGAAATGTTAGTAATTCCAGTTGCAGCCGTTCTTTCTTCATCTTTGACTATTGAGACGATGTAAGATTGTCTTGTAGGGACGTCCATTTGTGAGAGAGCCATTCTAAAAAGGTACAGGATTGCGGCTATAGGAAGTGTAGGAGCAAATGCTACGACAATTATAAGAACGTTTGCTGGTAGATGGGTGAAGACCATTGTATTGATTAAACCTATTCTATCTGCAATCCTTGCAGCAACCATAAATGAGAAAGCAGTTATCACTCCTGAAATGGATAGAATGTACGATATTGTAGAAAGATCTGCTCCAAACCTTGCATAGAACCATAATGAAACTATGCTCTGGATCACAAATCCTCCAGCAAATGAATCAATGGCAAACAGCCCAGACAATTTAGCAACATTGTCTTTAGATTTAGGCGACAATATTGAAGAGAATAAGAAAAATTCCTTGAAGGTTCTGCCTATCGGCTTTCTGTGTTTGTTGTTGTTTTGTGGTAGTTTTTGACCTTTGCCATTATGATTATTACTATTATTGTAGAATTTCCCATATTCTTGGCCGGTACCATTGATTGGTGATCTCTTCTCTTTTGAAGTAACCTCTATATCCTTTGAAAGGCGTAAATATATTAGAATGCATGCTAGACCCAGGAGACTATAGATAAGAAAGAGTATTTTCATAGATTCTACTAGAGATAGTCCGTGGACATATTGCTGAATGACAGTGGGCAACCCTGACAGTAGGATCCCTGCAGACATTGCAAGAGTTCCAGCCATATTGTAAACAGCGAACAGCATATTTCTCTTCTTTAAGTCCTTGATCGTTCTTGGCAATATTGCTTGCTCTATCGAAAGAAATGCGCTAGTCTCGGAGCCTGTTACGTTGATTGTTCCAACAAATGCGGCTACTATCAATGCTGTATAATTATCCGTTACAAAGAATATGATGCCAGAGAAAAACATCAATAGTGAATATATGATAAGAAGGTTTCTACGCCCGAATTTGTCTGCATAATAGGATGCTATCAGATTAAATAATATACCATTTATCAAACTGGTTGAGAGAATCAGCCCTACCTGAACCCCGTTGAAACCGATTATAGCGAGGTAAATTGACAAAATAACACTCAAAAAACCGTAACCAAAAGTCCTAATTATTCTAGCAGTTAGAATTATCCTGCCGTCATCCGAAAGCCATGTCAGGATCCGTAAATTCATTCCAGGTCAGCACCATAGAAAGTGGTACATAGTCCAAAATAAATAAGCTCTGAATATGTATAATAACTTATACGTAAGGGCATGAAAAATAGATGCTTACTAGTTCTCTTATTTCTTTAGCTCTAGTCGCCTACACCTAATGACTTTACTAGTTTATTTCTTATTCACAGATCCATATCCTGTTTGTGAATACAAAATCATTTCCTCAATCTCGAATTCACTATTCTAATTATCCTTGTATGATGGGACCCTCGGTTGTATCATGCTCGCATTCTTCCGTCTTGACTGGCAGATCCAAGGCATGTCTATTCTTTGCTTTTACGTCTAGGACGGAGCTCATGCATGATGTTCCAATAGCAAGTATCGCTATTACAGTTACCAAGGTACATATCCAAATGGCAGGCTATTCCATAGTCCTCCAAAGAAACCATGGTGTCCCTTCCAATGTTCAAAGTTTTCGTGTCTTAATTGACCAAACGACTCCAATGATGTGCCTTCAGACGCGCTTAGTACTTGTCCGTTCCCTGCATCGATAATTACTTTGTGTATTATTTTATCAGATGGATTTGCTACTAAGTATGTATAAGCAAGAAATCCTTCTGTCACCCCTAAGTGACCTCCTAATACAGTCCCATTGATGATCTGTTGTTGCGCAGTTTCAGCAGCAGTTGTAAATGGTATCTTTGTATTCTCTTCAAGGAAATTTACTATATTGTCTGCAATATTTACAGATCCATTTATTGTAGCTCCTGGTTTATACTGGTTCAGTATCGTTTCATTTGTACCTAACAGTTGCTGTTGTTGTTGTTGTGCCATTGTGGATACAAGCGGGGAAACTAGAAAGATAGTTAATAGAAGTATTCCAACTCCCAAGACGGAAGTAATCAGTACCTTCTTGCTTGCAAATTGTTTGTAGGCTTTCATAGCAGAGCGATCTCAGAAGACTATTAAAGCCATTGTTCACCAAAGATACGTAACTTTGTTACTTGATGCCTTGCTGTTTATGGGTTATGATTTAATGTTTCACATCACATTCATTTGCTTTTGATTTTGCTTAACTACATTTAATCTTAACACACACGTTTTGTTATTGTTCTGAATTGTATCTATGGTATATTGGAGTTTTGTTTTTTTCTAGATCTAGAATTGCAATTTCTTTTTTGGTCCATAGACTTACAATCTATTTGAAGGATTCAGTCGTTGAGAGGCATCGATCTGGAACTACTTTAGCATTTTGAACTATCATACTATTGAATGTTGTGTTGTAATAGTACTATTATAAGTATGCGTCAGAACTATGACCAATATATAGTATCCGAAATACCTCTATGGAAATGGAGTGAAGTTTTCGCTAGATTCAACTTTTCCCTCTGCTTGTCCAGTTGCTATGGCAACACTATTTTCGTCCCCCTGCACTTGAGAACCTACGTTGGAGCACAAGACATTCAATGGGAACCAGTAGTTACTACAATCGTTATTCTGTGATATCATTTGGCTTTTTTCGTAACTACTAGCATATACAATATGCGTGCCTACAATTGAAGCTCCAACTAGAGAGATGAATGCTGCAAGAGTGACAAGAAATCCATAGTTCGTAATTCCATAATATATCTATCATTTGGAGTTTATGACATTTAAGAAAAAACAATAGGCTACACAAATCTTATATCTATTATATCAAATATTATGAAAAAAATCTTCGCTACTACAAATCTTAACTTGCAATTATAATATCTTATAGTCCAAGATTAAGTTCATTTATTGAATTTCAAAATAAAAAAAGATGATGCGCTAGATGGCGGTGATTTTTGTTATTGTACTCCGATTACGTTTACTGCGTTTCCGTCACCCTGTATTTGCGACAATAGATTTTGACAGAAAACATTCAATGGCAGTTCACCATTACCACATTCATTGGCTTGAGATGCTGCATGGCTCTTCTCATATTTCTTCTTTCCAGCAAAGGCGCTATCTGTTGTAGAAAGTGCTGTTGCGCCGATCAACATAACTGTCACTGCAGCTACAATAAGGAGATGTTTATTGTTCATACTTCTGATAATTTGTAATCACTGTCTTGCTTTTCTATTTTAAGAAAAAACAAGCACTAAATTAAATCTGATTTATTTTCTACTAGAAACATGAAATGTGTGGCATAACAGAAAAAATTTCAAAATGGCAGCGGATTATCAATAATAGGAATGCCTGAACTGCTGCTAACCTTTACAACCTTTACAACCTTTACAACTTCTTTCATCAATCATGTCGCAAGCTGGTGGTTACTCGCTGGCGCTCCAATGTATTACGATCCCAGTCTGCACTGGTCGCGGCAGCTTCATAGGTGCTTTGGAGGAAATTCAGCAATGTCTCATCAGGTGCATTTGACGTTCGGATCACATCATAAGGCAGCAAGAATTCACCCATCCCAGTATGATAGAAGGCCTCAGGTGGTTGGATTGAATAATCCTTAAAACCATGGGGTTCGGGATAAGCATAGGCATAGAAAACTGGTTCATTGACTGGACCACCACCGGGCCAGAATCCGCAACTACTCACTTCATGTGAATATGCTTCTGCCTGCACAAACTGGGCTACGTTTGGCGCCCCGGGATGCGGAGGCGCTGGGCGTCCTGAAAAACGGGTCACAGCTAGATCAAAAGCCCCCCAGAAAAAATGCACTGGGCTCACCTTGCCGGTGAACCTGCAACGGAACTCCGTAAGCACTCTACTAGTCTGTGCCAAAATTCGCCAGAACCTCTGGGCATATTCTGGATCATATGCTGCGTGTTTTTGATCCTTTTCGAATGGGGTTCGATCAGGCACTTCCACTGGCGTGGTCCAAATTGTTACGGGCATATCAAGTGATACTAAGGATGCCATCAATTCTTGATAAAATTCAGCTACTGAGCGCGGTCTCAGAGCAATCGTCTTCGTATAACCTTCTGCCGTTTCAATAATTAAACGGTGAGCTATGAAATCGAAGCTTATCTGTAATATTTGATCATGGTACGACATAGCGGATGTGGTGAGTCCGCGAGATGTCACATATAAGGCAGAATTCCACCAGTGATTCTCAAGATGCGTGAGTGCTAATCGAATCTTTCCCACTATCTGGGTCCACATATGGAGTGTCTCATAAGTGTCCTTCCACTCTGCCAACGGTAATTCTGGCCATATGTTCACTGTAGTCATTAGACCACTTCCCTCATCATCATTAAATGTACCAATATATCGTGTAGAAGATGATAATGAGTTTCTGTCCAGCGAACTTCGCCAAGAGTGTCAATGAATATAGTATGGCTTTTACTGAAGAACTTTGGGTCAAGTTCCGGCCCTTGAGGTTCAGGAACATGTATCATATAATCATATAACAGAATCAGGTATCTAAGATTTTGTTTTTGATTTAAGGGTACCATCATAATGATTACCTGAAAATATGGCGACCACTTCGTATTGCAGCTCAATAGTTGGTATGCGAGGTGATCACATGCCGATTTGCACAATGACGAGCTGTTACAGTAAATGCAAATCCATCTCATAGTCATAGAAGTAACAACTATTACGCACCCATTGTTCATATAACATTATTCTATAGTTATGCAAGAATCTTTTGCTATCACTGCTACCGCCTAGTTCAGGTTATCGCTTCAGTTCTGACATTGATAAGGTATTTGGCCAAGTTATCTAGACTTACAGGGAATGAGCAGTAGTGGTGATGTTAATAGCAATACTGACGAGGGTCTACGGCGTCGTAAGGAGAGGAGTTTAGAAGAGCTGGAGCGTTTACTGGGTGACCTCAAAACTGATGCTGACCAGATGTATAGGAGTACCAGTGGAGTAGGCTGGTCAAAGAGGGTCACAACATACAGGAGGCAATACGAGAGTATAAGAATGCATGCCATAACCATGCAGCGCATTTACTAGACAGAAAGAAAGAGTAAGTAATAGCGTTACTAGCTTCATAGCCGTATAAATTGATTTATATTTTAAAGACCATATAATTATTACCAACTGATGCCAAATATGCAAGGTAAGCGACCAACTGGGCTTCACAACATACCCCTAGACGTCTACTTTTAGTTACTGGTCATAGGTAACAGAGTCCTAAGCGTGAAAGTGTTAAAATATTGCCAGTAATTTGATAACCTACGAATTATAACATGTCGACGGCCAGTGATGAAAACATACGCCTCTCTTCGACTAAGTTCTGTGCTGTGGCAAGACCTATGCTGCTGTTCCCTCCGGTGATGACAGCAGATTTTCCTTCAGGTATGTTCGTAATTTTTCCTGTTATTAGTATGATCTATGTCTTTAACATATTTTCTTTTCCAGCCTGGGAATCATATATCAAATTTGATGCGTAAAGTTCTTCCTCAGAAATCCTTGGCTTTAATTGCTCTTGCTATAAAAGGAGTCCACTATCACTTGAAGCCGTAAACCTGATCTCAACTAGTTTATGCCGACCAATATATGACCCTCTGCATCTAATAAGGTACTTCCTTACTACTTTATATTGTGCAATAACTTATTAGAAACGTAATGTGATAGATCTATCTTGTCTTCTCCAGGTATATGTGCTATTTCAAATCGTTCTTTGTCTTTAAGAAGACTGGCTGTGGCATCGATACCCAACTTTGTAGTTAATAAGTTAACCTGATCGCTAGAAGGATCCAAACTGGAACCCTTTGCATTAGGAATTATTAAGAGTCCTTTGTCTGCTTGACATCGGGTAGAGATAGCATATTCGATTGCGACTGGATCAGTCGGATCGATGTCATCATCAACTATTATAGCCATCTTTAATGATGGATGATTTGCGAAGGCGGCCAACAGTGCGTTCTTAGATTCGCCTTCTAACCGTTTATGAATTTGTATTATTGCGGTTAACCAATTACTACCTCCGTCTGATAAGTGAACTGTCTTAGTAGAAGCAACAACATTTTTTACTCCTTCATATAATTTTGACTCCACAGGAAGTCCCATTAATAATCGGTGCTCAGAAAATCCTGGTAAAATATCTTGAAAGAAAGCATTATTTCTGAATTTGATTTTATCAAGTTCGAATACAGGTTGTTGTCTCTTTATGTCATATGTCCTGAGCATTTCTACCATCCATTCCTCTGCAGTTCTATCTTGAAGGATTCTGCCCTCAAGGATAATTTCGGAGTAGGTGGGAACATATAGACCTGAATAGTCACTTTTACTCAATGAAAGCTCCCCTTTAAGCAAGGAATTTGCTAAAATCATTTCATCAAAACCATATGCAGCCTGATATGCAGAAGCTATACTGATTGCAGGATGAACACCTACCACAATCGTAACTTTCAAGTCCTCTCCATGTTCCTTCGCAAAGGAATAGCATTTATGAAGATGACGTCCCTCTACCATTCTTATTACCATATGATTACGATCTAATCTAAGAAAACGATGAATTGACGAGTTTTGGTTTTCTTTTTCCTGATCTTTTGCGTAGACTATTGAAGATGTAATGTAATGACCTGCATCTTTTTCAAAGTGCATTACGATAGGTAGATCATTCAAGTCTGTTGAAGAATTGTCATGGAACAGAGGTTTATCTTCAATGGTTTTCTTATAAGAAGCGTTTGTCAGTGATCCTAGAATATGAGAATGAATTAATCCAGGCTCATCAGTCCCAAGAGCTAATGAAAACCTCTTTCTAGTACCCAAGATATTAGTCACGACGCGCATTCCGCTTCCTTCTACATGTTCAAACAATACGGCTTGTTTTCGATCGAGCTTACATGAAATAGCTGCCAACTCAAACTTAGGGCTAACTTGTTTATCTATTTTAAGAAGGTCATTGTGCTGCTCTAGCAAGTGTAGAAATCCATGAAGATCGGATTTACTGTACTTAGGAGTGGTAGATTCGCTGATCTTATCTGTCATATTTTTTGTATTCTATATCACTTTTGGTTAATATAAAGTCTGGACAAGCAATACTTTAGTTAATTGTCGTATCCATCTATCCTTAATTATTATTCAACTCTATATATTGTACCAATGGGATTAGTTGAATAAAAAAAAGAAAAGGGTAACGTATTACCTTAGATCCTGATCTTCCAATTCGCCTAGGTGTCTGGCTATTCCACGTAAAGCCTATACGTAATATCCGCAAAGTGGGGATTAGGACCAGGTGAGGTAAGCTCACCAGTTAGAGTGACACGAATATTGTATGAGACAGTATGTTCTCCAGGAGGCAAATGGCTTTAGGAATACCATCCATCCATGACCTCCCGCACGCCATTCATCAGGTGTTTGGCCTATCTTTTGGAGTACTTCACTAATTCATGATGATCGAGTTCGCAATTCTCTGCTTTTATCCTCGACTGGTATAACCGTCCTCTTTGGTTCCATCGTGTGTCAGGATGTTAACTTGCGAAAACAGTTTTACAAAAGCGCAGCTTGTCAGCTTGCTCTACTTAAGAGCATAGGAGTGTCCGAGATGGATGAGAGCAGAGTAAGGTTTGTGAAAGAACACTTTGAACCTTTGAAGGGGACGCACTCGCTCAAGTGAATATTATGCTCACTTGATTTTGCTCATGGAGAAAATTTTTCCAAATGTAGTTAATCTTTCTGAGTCGAAACTACTACTACCACTACTCCGCCTTAACACGAATCATAGTTTCCAAATTCTGATATTATCATAGTATTCTCTCCATACTATTGATAAGTGATGACGTCGTTATTGAGTGTCAGAGAAACATGGGTAAATGGAAATGCCTGTGGTGTTCTAAAGTGCTGCAAGGAGAATCTTTTATGGACCTAGTTGAGGCTTCCATGAGGGAGGAAAGAGGACAACACGTACATGGCTGGGAAAATATCACTTTAATAGAGGAGAAGCCAGTTGCTGTATTAGAGAATAAACTCTTGTCAGTCTAGTCTTCCCTTATTTTATTTTGTTTATTGCCTTTGGATTATGATTTCAGCATTGTAATTCTGATAGATGCGTGATCTGCTGTATCTGTTCATAATGAACTTGATTTATGTGATTCGTACAC
>JAATVS010000334.1 GCA_014523695.1 Nitrososphaerales archaeon TH5895 | reverse complement strand
AGTTCAGGGAGTAACTGAAAGAATCAAGGAATTAGAAAATTAGAAAATAAGTAAGCTTAGAAAATAATTAAGCGATCCCCTTTCCTTCCATATTTTTTATTTCAATACATTTCCTTTAGTTGTAAAACAATAAGCCTCTCATCACCGCTATTCACAGTATTCAAATTATAATTTGCTTTGTCTCTTTCAATCAGTCAGTGTAATGCTATATCTGTTACATCAGATAACGGAATCAGTCATACTCAATACATGTCATGTTTTTTCTATTAGTTCGTTTTTGGCACATTGGATAATATATTCATCGTCTTCTGTAAGTTCAATTTCTACATCTTCAATAAACTTTCCCAATTGGTTATTAATTCTGTCATTTCTAACGGTTTGCTCTTGTACACCTTCTTTTTCCATTTTTTCTAGTTCATGTGCTACAATCTCCTTTAATGCGTCTCTTTCTCCTTCTTCTATTAGGTTTAAGATAGTAGTTGAAGAGAAATCGAATATCTTATTTGAAATGGTATGAATGTCATCTTTTCTCTGTATTTTTATGACATCACAAATATCAAATCTCTTGTATATTAAATCTGAAAAATATCTTTCTTTAGTTGTTCTTGTCAGGGCTCTTTGTTTAGTATTCATTATATTTTCGAATCTTTTTTTAAGACCATTAACAGTATCATCTTTATCTACAATCTCTTTAATAGCATCACTTGCTAATTGTGCCATATCTCTTGCAAAATCATGGTAATCAGACACATCTTGCGCTAGCTTTACGTCATAGTCAGTTTTGTCATGAAAACGTATATCGTTTTCTCTATCTTTTGTCATATCATAATCGTATAATGTTGGTATGTGATCTCCTTCTTCTGATTCAGGATGCAAATTAACTATAGTCAACGAAAGATCTGGAATACTATTTTCTTTTTGTATTTGATAAAAATCATCCCATTTATCGAAAGTTAGCGTTTTTTCAGTATCATCCTTTTTCCAGAAGGTGTTATGACAACTAATGAGTTCTCTCAATGGAGTGTTACTCAATATTCCTCCATCCCAATATTTATTCCCATTAATATCGACATATGGGTAGTTAATAGGTATTGCAGCACTAGCAAGAACATGTTCTATGGTGATACCACTTTTATCATAACTATCAAATGTTACTGGTTTAGAATTTTCAATATTTGCTGCAACTAAAAGGAATCTTGGTTCAGTATATTCAATATCTGTTGTTATGCCTCCCTCTTTATAATCATCATATTTTAGTTTAGGTGCAAAATCTAGAATAAATTCTTTCAATGGTTGATTACTATATTGATACCACCATGCTGATGACGAGTAATCAAAGAATTTATTAAACAAAGGTGTGGGGAAGGGAGGAAAAAATAGTGGACTAAAGACATGTGGTTCCCCAGATACTATTCTTTTCTGTGTAGAATAATATCTTCTTAATGACTCGCCGGAAATAATTGAATCTATGAAATCCTTATAGTATGGAAACATTTGAGCAGACATATTTTTATAAAAATCCCAAGTATATTTTAGCAAAAATAACGGATAATCCAAGATAGAATATGAAGAAATCTCTTTCCAAAAGCGTAATAATTTTTCGGGAGATCCTTCCCAATATTTTAGGACTTTTCCAGGTAACTCTTCTTTTGTTAAAGTAGTACTTTCCGGTTTTTGCTCTAGAAAATAATTTATAATTATAGAAGCATTAATTGCACCTATTGAAGTTCCTGCAATTATATCGAATACATTCTCATCTTCTGGCAAGTCCTTCTTAATCCAATGATATAAAACGTGAAACACACCCGCTTCATATGCTCCCCATGAACCGCCTCCTTGAAAGACTAGTGCTCTTTGAGGAGCTGAAGGCCTATTTTTTAACATGTTATGTATATTATCATAATGTTTATCTAGTTTCCTATCAAATATGAATGGATCATCCATCTTTTAATCGTAGCATTTACAACTTCCAGTTTTCATTCCAAAACCTTAGAGGAAGTATTTACATCATTTTCCATCTAATTATGGAAAATATCCGCCATATTGTTTAGATAGGTTTTATGATTTAGGTATCTAATTTTGCGATGATGCTTGTATGAGCAAACACCACCACCAACTTGGGTTAATCAATTTACAATTTATAATCATTTTTAATTTCTTTCGGTTTTAGGGAATTAACAAAATACGTTGGGTTCTATCTCTTGAGCCCCACCATTTATATTTTCAATAGTACTATACCATGGATCACCATTCCTTGCATCTCTTGAGCTCTTAACGTATGCAGTACAGTAGTATATAACTGTATTCGCTTTGACTACTAAGTTTTCTCACATTTCTATATTGTGCCTTCTAATTAAGAGTTAATAGCCCAAACAGAGATGGAATGCCACAGATGCATCTGTGTCAATTGTCCAGAATTCTATCAGTAGCGATTTATTTTCATATTTCCAACCCTATAATATTTCGGATTTCCAAGTCCTAAGCTACGTACTGGAGAAACAACCCAATCCATGGTATAGAATAATGTCAATAAAGAAAAAGTACTGGAGAATATTTCTTCCATAAAAACAAGTTCAATCCAGCCTCACTCAGGCTGACAGAATCATAATGCCTGTGTGCCAGAAGTCCCACACACAGTGGAGATCTTAAAGATGGATAATCTAAGGAGCTAAGGAGGATCCAAGATGCAACCGCACAGATCATGGAGTTGAACAAACATCTCAAAGGAGCAAGAATTCATTTCAAGGAGCGACGGTTTGCTGATAGTTGATTGTCTTCATATGAAGATAAAGCAGGAACAAGAGGAAGTATATGTTGCTTCAAAGTGCCTTAAATCTAGAGCATATAGTGGGATGCTATCATCAACATCTCTCTAGGACCAGATATGAGGGGCTTTACAACCTAGATCGGTTGGGATTTCCAAGAAGCATATGTCCACTGATTTGGGAGAATTCCTATCACGTCATTAAAAGTACTAGAGAGATGAAGGGATGGATTTTGTTCATTCGAAACTTGATATTTATCACCTTAATCTGCCGATATGTTAAAAAAAGGAGTTTTAATATACATTCATCATTGAGAATTCTCCATTTATCTGATTATGCCTTGCCAGATTGGAGAATAGAAAAAACTGCCATTAGTGCATTAAATCGTAACTATCAAGTATTTTTTGCAGGTCTGCCATCGCATACTAGCAATAGCATTTTTTCAAAAGTGTATGAAATTAATTGGACACCTAGAGCGCGACGTGGTTTTCCATATTATTGGTACTGTGTTAAAAAACAGCTCAAGAAAATTGTACGGGAGGCAAGGCCCGATATAGTTCATGCTCATAATATTTTCTCTGCAAAGATGGTGTCAGAAATTGATATCCCTTTTGTATACGACGATCATGAATACTGGCCCTCATATGTAAGAAGACAAATCGAATCATACAACTCAAGCTTGGAGCAATCGAGTGGGAATAATGTTAGACCTAAAAGGATAATGCAAAAAACAATACTAAGTTTATTGAACTACAAATTTTTGAAATTGGGTATAAAATGGGAAAAGCAACTAGTTTCATCAACCCCTACACTAACAGTTTCTGAAAGTATTGCAACAGAACTCCGACAATTAGGAAGCACCAGCAAAGTATTCATCACCCCTAACTTTCCTATGAAAAACGAAATAAAGGATATACAACCTCCCAAGTTTCATAAGGAGTTGACTTCAGTTTATGCAGGCATTGAGCCAAAGAATAATGCCAAAATAGCTCATCGCAATATGGAAGGGTTTGGAGACATATTCAATCGATATGATGATGTTGGAACTTTAATAATGATAGGAATTGAAGAACCATCCTATAATACTCCTTCTTCCTCTAATCCTACGAATCCTAGGATAGCATATAAAGGCTATCTACCACGACATATGATGTACCAGGAAATGCAAAAAAGTTCTATTGGAATAGTACCTTTTAGAAAACATTGGTCCCATAAATATATCAGTCCTAACAAGGCATATGAATACGCCCATGCAGGCCTCGTAGTTCTATGTACTTCTTCACTTGTTCCAATAAAAAATATCCTTAGGGATTACTGTCTTACATTTGAACACTATGATGATATGATATGTCAGCTTCGAGATTCTAGAGATAATATGGAAAAAATCTATGAAAAGCGAATAGGCGTCTACCAGTTCGCAAAAGAGAATCTTTTGTGGGAGAACTTTGAACAGAATATTTTCGATGCGTATAGGGCAGCTTAGAAAGTAAATTATATTGATAAGTAGTTAATCTGTCCTTATATGAACTATATGGTGGGTATAAGAAAGAAAACTGGTGTTGTAATTGAAAATAATTATTATTATTAAGAATGCTATGATATTTAGCCGATGAAAATAATTTGATGAATAATGAATTACTATAAATAGTTGTATATGAAGATATTATCGCTCGATGGTCTCTAGTCTCATAAGGAATTAATCATACCTCTAAAAAGAGGAAGGTGGAAAAGAGGACTCGTATACAGCTCGATCCTTGCCCCGATGCATTGACAGTAGAATTCTCAGTTCCAATACAAGCTAACTCTCAAACAAGTATCGTATACTGTATTCAGACTATAATTCAAGTTGAATAAGTAAATGGGATTCCTTATCCAGGTTGTTTTTATAGATCATGACAAACTTTTTTGTTAATCAATTAAGATATTTCGGATCGAGGCCCATAAGTATATGAATCAGTAAAATAGATCTTTAAAGAGTCATGGTTAGGAGAAAAGCAAGCCGAACAAAAAGTACGATTACCTCCCAAAACAAAACCAAGAAAACAAGGAAAAGGACAAAAATTTCGCCTGTGCAGGGAAAAGCGACTACTAGACCTAACAAAAAAAATCAAAGATCGGTCAAGAAACCCGGAATGGGTACTTCACGATCTCGTAAATCGGTTAGGAAATCAAATGTCAAATTGAACAAGTCAGATAGAATTCATAAAACTTTAGGAGTACCAAAGAAAACTACAAGGACAAGGACAAACCCTAAGAGCGAAAAATCCATATATGTTAAAAGATCTAGCGGTCGGCAAGAAAAATTCGACTCGGATCGAATGACGCAGACAGTAAGTCGATCTGGAGTACCGTTTCTCATGGCCAGAGACATAACAAAAAAAGTTGTACATAAGATAGGCCGCAGGCAAAAGAACAATGAGATGAGCAAGAGTTCAAAGTCAACTAAAAACTCAAATTCGCAAAGGAAAAAAGTGACAAAAGAAGTGATCATCCCAGGAAATGAAATTAGGAGCATGATCAGCGAAGAGCTTCGAAACCGAAACAGATCAGATATTGCTGGATCATATGAGGGGCAAAGTCCAAGTAACCCCAGATTAGAGCGAGACGAAAGTATCGATCCTACGGTACCTTCTCTACATAACGTTACTACCCCAAAAACCAATATTATTCATGATAAGAGCAAATACGGTGGGGTATAATGTCTTGAGTTAGGTAACCGATTTTTTCCTTTCTTTCTTAGATCAAGTATTAGCTTTGCTATTCTGTTATTGATTTCTTATTCGCTCATTTGAATGACATCATTTGATTACTACTAATATGCAATCGTTCATTCAGTTCTCGCTTGACGGCGAAAAATAGCTTTTGCCTACTAGGGTGTAGATGAAGGAATGTGCGGTCGACCTGATTTGACCAACTTATTTGTTTCACCGCCTTTACGCTCTTTCTTTTTCAAGCCTGATGAGACAACGATCCTAAAAGCCTTTCATTAGTTCGATGCACTCTCAGCAGCTATAACAGTCAAATACTATCTTGAACATTCAGATCTGACCAAAAGTTGACTTCTGTCAATGATCATCTGGATGAAGAATCAGCAAGAAATAATGAATCTCTCTTTAGTTTCAAATAGTCTGTAGTAATGTAAGAGTTTATTAATATAGTATACTTATAGGACTTGTGCAGGTTCTAAGGTCTAAACCCAAATCTAAAACAAAGATACCAAAATTGATACCGTTGTCACAACAAAATAACGGTCGCAATAACAACAATAACACTCATGATATAATTACCGAATATCTAGAAGCGATGCAAACTGAGATTAATCCCAGTAAGAGCTACAGGTTATTTACTACAAAAATTCTAGATCTTTTGTCACGCTTTCACAATCACAAATCATTCACTAAAATGACAAGAGAGGATATTATTGCTTACCTCAATTCTCTCCGTAAAGATGAGACAGAGGATCCGTTAAACAAATGGATTGGAACCTATAATCTATACCTAGTATGCATAATCAGATTCTTCAGATGGAAATACAATCCTAAGCTGGAACCTTGGAAAAGACCAAAACCTGAAATTGTCAATAATATCCTCCAACTAAGAAGGAAAGAGATCTCTGTATACGAACCTTCAGATTTATGGACATTGGAAGACGACTTACTATTTTTGAAATGGTGTCCTAACATACGTGATAGATGTTATCATGCCATATCAAGGGACTTGTCTGCGCGGCCACATGAAATACTTGCATTAAAAATAAAGGATATTGTTTTTAAAAATGTAGGTAACAAACAGTACGCCGAAGTCTTAGTAAATGGTAAGACCGGAACTAGGCACTTACCATTAATTGATTCACTTCCTTACGTAAAAGAATGGTGTGATCAACATCCTCAGAGACATAACCCAGAGGTGCCTTTGATTTGTAGCCTAGCTCGAAAGGTCTATTGTAAACAGATGACAGTTAGAGGTCTGTATGGGATATACGAGCAGTATCATGAAAAATACTTTCCCAAACTACTTAAAGATTCGACGATGTCTAAAGAGAACAGGCGTAAGATTGAAGACTTGCTTAAGAAACCTTGGAACCTGTACATTAGAAGACATAGCAGTTTGACGCAGAAAAGCAAGTTCTTGAAGGAACATATATTACGACAACATGCAGGATGGTCGGCGCGGTCGCAAATGCACTTGAAGTATGTGCATTATTTCGGCAATGAGTCGTCTGAATCCATATTGCAGGAATACGGTATAATATCAAAAGACAACCAAGAAACAGACATATTGAGACCGAAACAATGTCCCAATTGTAACGAACCCAATAGACCCGACCAGAAATTTTGTGTTAAGTGTAGGATGGTATTAACCCATGATGCATATACTGACACAATAGAAAGTACATCAAATAAGGACAAGCAAATAGAAGTGTTAATAAAGAAACAGGAACAGTTTGAACAACTAATTCAATCACTTATTGATTCAGGCCAGCTTAAACCAAGTATTTCTATCAAGTAATATGAACTCTAATATAGCTTTTATATGTTAGTCGCGGATAGATAGTACATGATTGCGACACTATATATGAACATCTTGTCTCCTTGTTTAGGGTTTTTCATATAGTACATTGCATATTTTTGTGCTAGTTTCTTTAACTCATCATCATTGAGATCTCTTAGAAATACGTAATTACTAGCTTCATCTGTGCTAACTTCTCTAATCCCATACTTCCTGATAGCGGGTTGTTTGCTTCTACGAAATGCCTTCTCGTTATCTCTTAGTTGGTAAAAATTAACCACAAATGTATATTTAAGAAATCTGTAATACAATTCAGAACCTATGATTGCATCATCCAAGGCTTTGACCATTTCAGGGTCGTGGAGAATTTTGGTTATGAAGTTGTAGAACGAGATTGGACTTTTCCCTCTTATCTACTAACATCAATTTTTCAGATTTCTAATAGCATAAACACATAACCAGCTCAAAAATCCTCTTGCAAAGCGATACCTTTGATACCATATTGTTACCTTATTAAGTTATTTAGCTCCTGATGTGCATGAGCCATATTTAGTAATTGGTGAGGTAGTACATTCGTTTAGGATACATTTCCGTATTTACTGCCAAATACCAAATCTGTACGAGAATCTAGCCGTAATATACATCAACATGCATTTGAGATGAGGAAGCCATTTTCTATTAGTTTTTCTTGTTACCATGCGTTACCATTCATTTTAATGAACGTTATAATGCCGAGATTGATATTTGTCCATATGGTACAGAAGTTTTTTCTCCGTGATAGATAACTGAAGTTTAAAGCTATCTAACAGATAACGAATTGTATGAGTCTATTTACATTCCTTCTTGTAATTGTGGTCATCCTTGCCATAGTGGGTTTGGGATGGATGGAAGACTTTCTCTTCTGGAGTTTTACCCGGCTTTGATAAGGCTGTAGGCATTGGAACGCCTATCATCAAGGACTTGACGCAAGAAGCTAGAGATTACGTGAATACCCCAGAGCAATTAAGTACTATTCAATGGGAAGCAATCAACAAATCTATGTTGACAGTTACTTGGCTAACAAAAAACTTTAGACAACATTTAAAGACTACGTAGTACTACTCTATATACAATCTAGGTTAGGAATGCGGCCAATAGTCACTTTTCTACCCAAGCCAGTGCTGAAGGCACGATCCTAACTTAGAGGCTCGTAAATAACAACTGCTAGGTAATAAGTAGTTAGGTGTAAAAAGCTAAACAATGCCTATGCTCAAATGTAGGCTGATGCTAAATCCGCGAACAACACCAGAACCCACCATAAACGGCTATCCCGCCTTTCTAAAAGGAGAGGAATAAGACTGCAAAGCAATGACTATAATAGATTGATACCGAACGCAAAGTTCAATAGGTTAAACTTAACTATATCCTCATGAATTTTTCACGATGACTAATGTAGAGGGCAGTCCTACACACATCCACAAAGGGCTGTTGTCTTCGTATCGGGTAATCTTTGTAGTTGTATCGGCAACAATAATTGGCGTATTGGTCGAGACTGGAATTATCAGAGTATCTGGTTTTGTGGGTGTGCGTGATTTAGGTCATGAGATCACAATCTTTGTCGTGCTGGGGATACTATGTATTTTTTCCCAACTAACTATTTTGAACTTTGTTCGTAATAGATTAGGCAAGTCTTTCCTTTCTTATAATCACATGCATATGGGCATCATGAACAAAGCGATAGTAATAGTTCAGCTTGGAATTATCATATTACTAGTCGTGGTCTTATTGGAAGTTTCACTTACCATTAGCTATCACACGAATCTCATAAGAGCTATAATCATGGGCAGCTTCTTGACAGCCTCGGCTCTGACAGCGCTATTATCATGGCGATTCATAGGATGGATTAAATCAAACAAAAATCGTCTCATGCAAGTTTATTCCAAAGAGGGAGAGCTTTGGTTACAGCGCTACGTCCTTTTTGAGTAGCTGTCACAATTACGATCCTATAATCTGGAGTGTATAGTGAGGCATCAAATTCTAACCAACTTACTTAATTATAAGTGTGTGAATAGAACCT
>JAATVS010000333.1 GCA_014523695.1 Nitrososphaerales archaeon TH5895 | reverse complement strand
GTAACTGAATGATGATGCTATGCAAAATTGGCATAACCATAAATGAACTTGCCTATAAAATTGATACGTTCGCAAACAGGACTATCGACATTATTCTACCAGTTTTTTTGATTTCATCTTCCAGCTATTCCTCCGGTATAGTCCCCTGAAACTTTCACTATTCCTTCTTCAGATTCACTTATCACTTTCAGTAATTCCAGAGTCAGTCTCATATTTGCTACGTAATGAGTACCATTTTCATATATTGACGGCAGAAGCCCTGTCTTTTTGAATATCAAATTTTTCATTTTTTCTGGATCTGCGCTCTTCGTAGTGGATATTTCGACCATATAAAAGGGCGGAGATGAAGTTGGTGCATTATTATGTTTTTCTACTTCCTCTTGTTCGCGGATGAGCAAATCGTCTATCAGTGCAGGATTTATTTTTGGGAGATGCGATTGATACAGAGTTTGTAATCCTCGAAAAACCCTTCTTATTTCCTGCAACTCGTCAGAAGGCATGAATATTCACCTAGTATCCATAATATAAAGGTAAATTTCTATGAAAGCTAAATGAGTATACTAGTCCTAGAGTAGGAAACAATGAGTTTAGTACTAACTGTGGGTTTGTCTTTTCTGACAACCAAAAATTAATTAGAACAAACATGTCAAATTTGAAAGATACCAATTCCTATATCATAACACCCAAAATGTCATGTATTATACGACCATTTCAGATAGGAACAAGTCCTGGTGTTGGCGGAGAATATGAATTATACCAGCCAATCATAACATCTCGAATACTTCTCCCTACACCTACTAGTCTCATTAGCTAGCAACAAAAAAATCACTCATCGACATCAAGTCATTACGAACAATGAGTGGGCTACTTCAAAGGTAGCATACTCATTAACGCCTTCTGCGCATGTAGCCTGTTTTCAGCTTGGTCCCACACCACAGATGCCTTTCCGTCAATTACTTCGGAAGTGACTTCTCGACCTCTGGAGGCCGGAAGGCAATGCATAAATATGCAATCTTGTTTTGCCAAATTTAACAGATCAGAATTTACCTGGTATCTAGGTAAGAATATCTCTTCTCTGCGCTGTCTTTCTCCATCCTTTCCTATGGATATGAATGTGTCTGTTGCCAACACGTCCGCATCTCGAACGGCAATTAAAGGATCATCTGTGATCGATATTTCTGTAGAACTTCTGTAAGCTTCTTTTCTTGCTACATCTAGTACATCATTATTTGGCTCGAAACCAGGAGGACAGGCGATCGAAAGATTCATGCCTATCTTTGAACAACCGAGTACTAAATCATTGCAAACATTATTACCGTCTCCTATCCACGCAACTTTCAATCCATTGAATGTATTTTTTTGCTCTTGAATCGTGAGGAGATCGGCCAAAATTTGACAAGGATGAAAAATATCTGAAAGTCCGTTTATCACGGGAACAGATGAATATGATGCAAGTTTCTCAATATCTGAGTGTGCATATACACGTGCCATAATTAAGTCAACGTAGAGCGAAAGCGTTCGAGCAGTATCTTCGATAGACTCCCCTCTAGCTAGCTGAAGATCGTTTGAACTCAGATAGATAGCAGTCCCACCTAATTGAAGGATTCCTATTTCAAAACTTAGTCTGGTCCTCGTAGAGGGTTTCTGAAAAATCATGGCAAGTGTTTTCCCTTTCAATAATTGGGATGATTTTCCATTCTTCAAGTCCTTCTTGAGATTCTTAGACAACTCTAAGATTGATAGGATCTCCTCTTTACATAGGTCATTAAGACTCAAAAAATCCTTCTTATTTAAGGAGGTCTTCAATATCTTCATCCGATAGATATACTACTTCTTCGCCTTCCTTCTGACTTTTGATTTTTTTCTCGTTGTTTTCAGCTAGATCCTTAGCTTTGGACTTCCTTTCTGATTCCATGGATGAGGGAGGATCAATTTCATGAGAGCTCTTGATAGTATGATTTTCATTTGTAAAGTCCTTTTCTGGATCTTGTGTCTTGTTCTTGTTTTTCCTACCGAACAATCCTCTAAAAAAACCACCAGAGGCATTTTTTTCTGTTGTTGACTCAAGTTTCTTGTCAGATGTTGCAGTAATAACCGGCGACTGCTGTTCTGGATCTTCTTGCTGCTTTTGTCCGTGTTCCTGCTGTTGTTCTGAATGTTGTGGTTGTTCTGAATGTCGCTCTGGCTGCTCCTTCTGTGTAGTATGCTTTTCAGAATCGACTGTATTTAATGATTCATGTTTGTTAGACCTAGATTCATATGAATCTGATGGCAATTCTGCAGGTGTCATGTCTATTTCTTGACTAAGTCTCTCTGAAGTATCTTCGTTTCTCCCTGTTTTCAAAGTTGCCTCCTCATATGGTAATTCTATATCTGCTGCAGTTCTTTCATTTCTGTTCGTGTCCTCTTTGGTTATACCATGTTGAATGATATCACCAGAAAGGACCTCAGGTTCGCCGACTAAAGAGGAATTACCAAAGACTGAATCGAGAAATTTCTCAGAACTAAAAGGTGTTATATCGTCATAACTTTGTCCCATTCCCAAGAGGACAATAGGCTTTGATGTGGCATGCACAATCGATATGGCTGAACCTCCTTTGGCGTCTGCATCAGTCTTGGTTAGTATTGCACCATCGAATTTGGTATATTCAAAAAACTCACGTGCCTGATTAATGGTATCATTTCCTGCCAATGAATCGCCGATAAATAATTTGATATCTGGTTTCACAACTCTGACTATCTTGTTAATTTCATCCATCAAATTCTTTGCAGTCTGCATTCTGCCCGCCGTATCAATTAGTACCGTATCTATTCGATGTTTAGAAGCATAATCCACAGCGTCACGTCCGACAGCAGACGGATCGGCTCCATATCTCTGCGAGATCACTTTGATAGACAAATTTTCTCCATGTTGCGATAGCTGCTCAATTGCCCCTGCTCTATGAGTATCTGCTGCCGCTAGTACAGTTGATATTCCATTTTTCTTAAATAGACGAGCAATTTTCGCGATAGTCGTTGTTTTACCAGTGCCATTAATTCCAAGTAGAAGTATAATAAATGGTCCTTTTCCTTCCTCCTTCTTATCTCTGATTTGTTGGATAAGATTCATACTCCCAGATTTATTGAACATGTCTGCTATTCGAATTCTGAGCTTGAG
>JAATVS010000332.1 GCA_014523695.1 Nitrososphaerales archaeon TH5895 | reverse complement strand
ATGGTTCTTCCATATTTTAGGTCTCCAATAATTCCTATTCGAAGGCCATCAATTTTTCCCTTCTCTTTATAAATTGTGTACAAATCAAGCATGGCCTGAGTCGGATGTTCCTCGCTTCCGCTTCCTGCGTTGATAACGGGGTTCGTTGATAATTCGCTTGCAAACCTGCCCGAACCATCCAGCGGATGCCTTAATACAAGTACATCAGAGTACAAATCCATAATTCTAATAGTATCTGACAAACTTTCACCCTTTTCAATGGACGACGATTTGGGATCAGTTATACCGATTGAGCTACCACCTATGGATGAGATTGCGGCTTCAAAGCTCATTCTTGTTCTAGTGCTTGGTTCATAGTAAATTGAACCAAGGGTTCGCCCCTTACCCAATTCGCTTCTTTCAGTTCTTGAGAAGTTAGATATCTTGTCGGTGAAATTGAAGAGAAATTCTAATTCATCTCTAGTAAAGTCCCTTATTGAAACAACATCCCTATCATAGTAATGATTTGTGGTCAAATTAGTAAATCTTGATCAAATATTCTAATACTGTGTATTTATTATTTTGAGTGGTTCCTTTCAAGAGTATGCGTCTATTCGGAATGTGGGTTGTTCGAGAATCTACTTTACAACGGGAATTTGATATCATTACCCAATAGGTTCATATGAAGAAATGGCTCACCGGATTCCTATTAGTTGGGCATTTACAAATACGATATTTATAAGAGTCCGAATCTCGGATTGTTCGTACGAGCGAACAATAGCACTCTCATTCTACCTTTTGGTTTCGCGGAGACCAAGATGACTAAATTGAGAAGTTATCTAGAGGTCGAAAATGTGATATTTACTTCGATCGGTGGAACCCGGCTCATTGGAGCGATGGCCGTTATGAACAACAAAGGCATATTGTTGTCGTCTATTTCGTCCGACGAGGAGATCGAAGTTCTAAGGCGATCGACCGGGCTTAACGTAGAGAGATTATCTAGTAGGTTTACAGCCGTAGGAAATCTTGTTTCAGCCAATGATAAAGGAGCATTAGTTTCACCTATATTCAAAGGTGAAGTTGATAGACAAATCCAAGATGTACTTGGAGTACCCGTTATTACCTGTACCGTGGCAGGATACTACCAGATCGGTTCAATGATTGTTGCAACCGATACTGGTGCAGCGGTACATCCCAAAGCATCGGAAGAAGAATTGGCGATGATCGCAGAGACCCTGAAGGTCGAGACTGAGCCAGTCACGGTTAACGGTGGTATGCCATACCTGTCATCGGGACTACTAGCAAATAGTAAATCCGTAATTGCAGGCAGTCTGACAAGTGGACCAGAGTTGATCATGATTAGTAGAGCTTTCAAAGTTTAAGTGATGTGTCTTCAATCGGTATACAGGTATGTGAGTACCCTCAAGTGTATATTTATTTCTGGATCTTGGTAGTAGAGGTTGGGTAGATACAGGTTGAAGATGTCAGACTCACGCTGCGAATGGGAAATTACATGACCCGACATTCTTGGCATTCTGTAAAAACTTGAATAAGCTGTACTCTTTAGAACAAAATTTTATCGATATCTGCAGTTATGAAATGTTTCTGACAACAATAACGTATATAACAACAAAATACAGATAATATTGACGATGTCTGACAACGGAGTTGAGCCTAAAGAGGAACGGTCTCCATTCACTTCTACTTGGACCGTTGAATGGAAGGACAAAACGAGCCATGTTGTCAGTACTCAAGGAGAAAATGACTACTCTCAGGCCTTGAGCTTGTTTAACGAACTATCTAGTTCAGGAAAAGAGGTAGTACTTTACGAAATACGAACTCTGAGGGCCGATCCGTCTGCCCAACCAAAAAAAATCCCAATTCTAAATAGTGCAATGACTAAGAAAAGAATTACCCGCGAAGAAGCAAAACCAAGAACAGCTAGGGTGTCCGAGAGAAATCCTAAGGTCAGCAAATCAGTCCAACCATCTAGTCTCAAGGATCTCAGGACAAGAATACTTATTTTGATCGCAGTTATCGCAGTTTTTGTCATTATTCTTCTTCT
>JAATVS010000331.1 GCA_014523695.1 Nitrososphaerales archaeon TH5895 | reverse complement strand
TGAATGGAATGTTGGATTATGTGTTAATTAGGGCTAAGAAAGATAGTCTAAAGCTAGATTCATAAAATGTGTAAGTCGAAGAATAGTCAGTCAGTGAGTTATCATATGGGATATTCAGAGATAAGATAATTTGGGTCATTTAGGCAACTAACTATCGATGATCAATGCTATAGCGATTCCGATTGCAAACAATGCACATAGTAGGCCAAATGCTTTTCCCATATTATTATTATCCTAGACCCAGCGTATAAAACTACATTAAGTATGATTGAAACAAATCATAAGAGATCACTATGACCAGATATGCATGACTATCGTACCTTATTAATGCATGATAACTAATTCCTAATTATATCACTAGCGATATTTTAACACTTTCACGCTCAGGACTTTGTTACCTTTGAATTAGTAACATAGACTGTCATTGACCAGGTCTACCTTTCTTTAGAGCGTCTAAAGTCTTTTGAATTATTTCTATCCATTCGTCATATATCTTCGAATGGAAGATGAGATATTAATAATAATACGGAGTTGGCTGGTGGCTATTAGAAGCATAGGTTATGGTTGCCAGTCAATCTATATGACATGGCAGTAAGTTTTACTAGCACCTTCTTGGGTGTATTGTCGTAGATGTACTTTAAGCGTCCAGTCCTAGTAGTAGAATATCGTGGGGACGATACCTCGGAAGAACTTTTGTGGGTCTTTTATTCGACCGAGGAAGAGCATGCAAAAAAACAGGTATCCGAAAGTAACATGTCTAAAAGAGAGAGATACAGAGAGTGGTTTAATGAATATAAATCAAATTTTAGATGCGTTGTTTGCAAGGAGAACTCACCTGAAACACTACAGTTTCACCACGTAGACCCAGCGGAAAAAAAGCGTCCTATACCTGAAATGGTCAAGAATTGTGTGATGTTATTCAACCTAGAAAATGAATTGGAAAAATGCATTGTTTTATGTTCTAATTGTCATAACAACAATGTCCACTTGTTGACTATTCGTCTATCTACGTTTATAAATTCATCATCAGCCTGTCGTGACCATTCAATATTTTTACCAGCAGCCTCATCTAACCATTCAACTTTATGACCAACTGCGCTTCCTTCATAACTGGCTAAAGTATTACTCAATTGTTCGAATTGCGGATCGAATATGCCATTCTTAAAGTTCCTAATTCTAGGACTATTAAAGAAAATTAATGAACGTTCGACAATTGGCACCCTTTCCGTTCTATTTGTGAATATGTAAAAATCACCATAGGTAGATGTATTCATTACAACTATTCCAAAAAAATTTACAATGTCCCTATGCCATTGCTCGATGTTTTCATTTGCAATTTTTAATCCCATACATATTTGCTCTTCTTCCCTTTTGAAATAGCCGCTTATGTCTTCATAAATTTCCCTTATTTCACTAACCTCTACTTCGACCCCAAAGAATTTCACAAGTAAATGTCGAGATAAACATAGATAAGTCTTTACTACTTTGTTGTTACTACACAAATTCTTTATTGCGTTATCTCGACTGTTTTGCAGACCAACGATTGATTTTGATCGTCAAGCTATATTGGGAGCAAATGGAAATAACTTAGGTGATGCATGGTTTACAATTAATGGACAAAGATATGGTGAAGGATCCTACTACGATATGATAGATTGGGTGTACGATGATGATGTTGAGATACGTGGAATAAATACAAATTCGTTATACCGAGTCATAGAGTTGCCATACTCCTTGGAAGCAGGTCAGGACATTCAGGTGTGTCTAAATGATGATAGAGGTTATCATGTCTGTAAGACAGTTATAAATTCGGACGAAAAAAGCCCAGAGGAACTAAGCTTTACTTATCCGTAGCCTTTTTTTCTATTCTAAGTAATTCTGGCTTTTTGAACTGACCTCTCCTAAAAAGCAATTTACTTTAATTACATTGACCTCAAAGAGTAAGTTACCAACTATCAGTAACGCTTATTAACAAGAAGTTCCTATAATATACTATGGATAACGATAATCATAAACAAGAACAACTTATGCCTCATGCAAACCTATCGGAAAACAAATGAGATGCAAAAATCATACGTGAGCAAGCAAAAGAAATGGATTTACTACATAGAGGAACGTAGGAAAGAAGTCGCACAAATGCTAGCACAAGGGCATAGTGAGACTGAGATAGCCCAAATTCTACATGTACATGTGAGTACCATCAGTAGAGATGTCAAGTTACTAAAAGAGCTTTCGCAAAGGTTTGTCTTTGATTTAGCTAAGGGAGACCTAACATATTACTACAAACAGTGCGTAGATGGCATGGATGAAATTAGAAGAGAAACTTGGAGCCTTTATAAGTACGGAGACTGGAGTCAAGGGGTTCATCTTACAGTGAAAGAGAAGATCGCAGCACTTAGATTATTAAAGGAATGTAATGAAGCTAAATTTGCTTTACTTGAAAGGGGTCCTTCTGTTCTAAATGTGAAAGGAATGGAGAGGAAATTAGAGAATATTCAAACCCAAAAATAAGTTAGGGGTTCCAATGACGCGGGTTGTTCGCGCCAGCGAGAGTCTGCGCTATTATATACATAACAATATGAACAATTCAGATTACATCTGCTGACAATTTTCAAGATAAATGTACTGAATGGAATCATACTATTCTATTATGGCAAACTATAGGAACTTATCAAATCCGCATTTAACGTGGTCTTTCTGCATCCGACCAGTTTTCTTTGTTTCCCTATGGGCTAAAAGTAGTACATCTCTCTACGTTTCATTTGGTATAGCATTAAGCTGTTCTTCAGTCACTTAGACAGATCTATTGCATTGTCGATTACGGTCGACAGCAACTTTCAACGCTTACGGAAAGTAAAGCCGATAATACCAGCTTGAATCCAGCAGTCATCTCAAAGAATGACCTATTGAATTCGCTTCGACAATACAATCAGCTATCAGAATGATAATGGTATTTTTCCCCACCAAATCTCCGTCGGCTCAAAAGCCTACGGCTAATGTACCAAGGGCCAATGAGTCAGTATTGGGAACAGTGCTAGGAATTGATTTATCCAAATTTATCGAATATTATTACACATATCAATGTTTATATAATTTTGCGTTAGCGCGAGGTTTTAAAGCATTATTCGTCTTCTTTGGAACACCTGGTACGTCCTCTATTAGTAAGAGTCACCCTATCAGTAGGAACGTCTACGTCCATTTCATTATCCGTCTCCATTGAGTGCCCTCTAATAAATATCCTCACGTACTCTAACCCTGAATTATCGGGATAACTATTGCTTAATACCTCTTTCCATATTTCCTCTATGGTAAATGTGAAATTATTTTAATAAATCCTCACAAAGATCTGTACTGGTTGGGTCACTGCGGTTTATGATTACATCATATTCCTCTTTGTACTGCTCTACACAATCGTAATAATATGGATTTTCTTCATAAGAAGGTAGTTCTGCTTCAGACATTCTTGTATGATTAAATGTCTTACCTGATTGATTGTTGAATCAATTAATTTCTTGTGGCAAAATCCAGATGCGTACGAAGAAATAATGTTAGTACAACAGCTAGGCGATGCGATAGATTTCGATCAAGAAGTAAATAATAGAAAATATGACAGCCTTGGGATAGCATTTATTTTCATGACAGTGGGTATTATCTTCTCCGTTGCAGCTGCAGTATTATTTCTGCGTTCTATGTAGGTAGGTTGTATGACGACCATAATATTGATTAAGTAGAAGTCATCAAATATTCCTAGATCCTAATCAAGGATAATTTCATCAGTTTTTATGAAATGCTCTGACATTAAGCCATATGCTAATGGCATGGAACGTTAAACGCAGTAATGTTGTATGAAATAAAGATTTTTCATGAGACTGATTACAGGACTACGGATAAGTAAAGTTTACCCTCTCTGGTCTCTTCTCTTCAGAGTTTACAATTGTTTTACAAAGATGATATCCTTTATCATCATTGAGACATATTTGGATATCCTGGCCTGCTTCCAACGAATATGGTAGCTCTAAGACTCTAGATAAAGAATTTGTGTTTATACCGCGGATCTCAACATCGTCGTCATACACCCAATCTAACGTATCATAGTAGGTTCCTTCACCATATCTCTGTCCATTAATTGTAAACCATGCATTACCTAAGTTATTCCCATTCGCTTCCAAGATTGCTTGACGATCCAAGTCGATTGTTGCATCTATTTTGAATGCTCCTGATTCAGCCAAAGGTATATTTTCCGTATTAGTAGTACACGCATCGTATCCATCATAGTATCCTTGCATAAATGTACCAGTATGGAAAGATGGACCTTTTTCTGGCTGGTTTATGTATCTATCAGATGGGTCTAGTATCCCTGCATCATCACAGCCGTGATCATACCCTGAATCGTAGGGGTCGCTTGAAGCATTTATACTTGAAGTATATATGCCTATTAGATTTACAAGCAAGAAAACAGACAGGATAAGAAAACATATACTGTGAAGATTCCTACATATTGGATTATGATGAAAATTCCACATTATAGATATTAGAATTAGGAAGTGTGCAAATTTATTATTTTATAATATAGCTTGTATAACATAGTTACAGAAATATCTGTACAATAGAATTTGTCTTCATTACTTGTTTAGGTCTGATTCCTTATCTATGGCATATTCCTGCTGTGATACCCCCTCCTCTTCCATTATTCTATTGGCATTCCTTCATCTCTATTATTTACAGAATAGTAAACTAACTTCCATATTCATCATATTGAAGCATCTTTTCTAATCTTTAATGAGCACAAATACCATGTAACCATAGCAGCAGCACAAAACAAAACGAAAAGTACTACATCCAATCATGTCTGGGAGTCGGACATTTCTAGAATTCACCGGCTCACAGGCATTATACAGGACCCGTACTAAATAAGATAAACATAAATTATTTAAAATAATGATGGATGATATTACCATTGAAAGTATTTTCTTTAGATAAAGATAAAGCTATAGAACTGTCTGAAGAACATTTATTCCTTGAGCGACAAATCCAAAGAATTATAGAGACAAATCTTCAACAAATATTTGGTCTACAGCTTGTGAAATCAGAATTTGAACTTCACGGGCTCAGGGTCGACACACTTGCTTACAATAATGAATCTAATGCCTTTGTTATAATAGAATATAAAAAAGGATAGAAATTTTTCTGTAGTTGACCAGGGAATAGCGTATCTTAATCTATGATCGTGTGCTAAAAATTGATTCTAACCTTGCTGAAGTATGGTTTTTCAAAGGTCAAGCTCTCATTAAATTAAGCAGAAGTGACGCGCAATATTGTCTTGACAAAGCAAAGAAGTTGGGATTTAATGTTAGCTCTCTAAAAAAGAATTAGTTTTCATGCTGTTTTGTGGCTGTTCTGTCCTTATCTGTTATTACTACAGTATCCGTTACTAGTTATAGTTACTATTATCGCCACTTCATTATGTACACCGTATAAGGCCGAGTTTTTTAGACCTTTAGCGTCGACTTGACTCGCTAATTTTTCTAAACGTTTCTGGGCTATGCGGGATTTCTTTATTTGAGCTCTTATTGAACTTTATAGAAGATCATTCTAATGATTACCCTCTCCCAAGCAGAGTAATGATAACCGTAATGCGTCTAGGACGTCGTTTGAACTCGATTCCTTCTTATCCAGATCTCCCTTGAAAAGGCACTCAAACAACTTGCTAGAGACCCGTATAATGGTAAATTCGACATACAGGTGTGTCCATCTTCTAACTGATATTTCCACACGATCATCGTGAGATTTAATCCACTTGCTGCCTAAAACGCTGACTGAGGTAGCTACTATGCCACTGCCTAACAGGGCAGTTATTTCAACAGGAATGCCAAAAAATGACACGCTTTTATAATTTTGCGCTGATAATTCATTATCTAAAGATTTTGTACCTTGTAGTCTGAAAGTTACTGAGATCTATAACTTGATTTTGTTCTAACATTTTCATCAGCATCTTAACCTTCTTACTCCATCAGTATATGTATGAGTCCTATATTCTTTTTAACAATCCTGTACATCAGTATATGTATGAGTCATATATTCTCTTATCTGTTTTGCCATGAGCATATTAGTTGCACTGTCGAACAAAGGTTACGGGGGTAGACGACCAGCGCGTCTGAGATACCGGTTATTGGTCGTCTAACTGGAACGGTAGGCACGGGAGAGTTACATGGAAAAGAAAGGTTTTATACGTCAATAATATTATAAGGTTGCCAACTTGTCAATTAGGTACTGTATAGTTGAAACGCTATAAATTGAACATTTAAGAACAAAAAATAAAGAGAATTCGTTAGAGGTAAAATTAGACAGCTTCTAAGTAGAGGTAAGACGCAACGCCAAATCTGTGAAATAATAAAGATATGTCTAGGCAAGACCAATTCTACAGTTCAATCGCTTAAAGAAGAATCTAAAGTTAACATTCAATAATATCGCTGTTTAGTTGCCAAGCTCTATTATAGACTAGTGAATTAGTTAAAACGTCCTTTTTTGCAATCATAATTATGGACAAATGTCACATGCTAAATGTAGGCCGCAAATCTATTCTACAGTCTTTCAAAATTGCTTTAACTGCCTCATTTCCTTGGTATATTAATTTAGTTGACACCCAGATTGGCTAATCCAAATAAAGTGCTAAGACTTACATTGCTAGCGATCTTATCATTAAGTATTCTTACCGTAGTGCCCAGCTCTTCTGCTATGGTAAAAAATAGCCAAGATAGAGCACAAAACCTGTTAGATCAAAGAGAGAAGTATAGGTCTTCAAGAACTGCAGACAATGTTGAACCCTCTGATATAAGTAGCATATCCGCAGGTGGAGAAAGTACACAAAACTCGTCAAATCCCGTTCTGTCTAAGAACGACTCTTCCCTTGACGATTCTACTCATGAGACAATAAGCTCACCTCTTAATGACCTTAACGCCAGTTCCAATTCAGACGAAGTAAGTATACTAAATCATGCTGGAGAATGCTGTGATACAAGATTTGAACCGTCAATAGAGTCTCCAGAGCTTACTCTTCAACCTTGTATCGTACCCAATTCTCAAGAACTAGGATATTACACAGATGGAGACCCATTCGATCCTACATGCCCTCGAAAAGAGATCTATCCTAGATACAGAACACCTGCAAATGAATTAGATCCCAACTCGCATGAAACTTACCCCCAAATAGGACAAGGAGTATATCCAAGTCTTGATGCTTGTGTAGTAGGAGGCCCACTTCCACCAGGTTCTTCGTTCACCCGTGAACAACTTTGTGGAGATCCAACAGGGAATCCTACACCTGCAAACTTTCCTCCTATTTATGTATGTGAAGGACCTCACGCCGACTGGTACAATATTAATAAAGTGTTCCCTCGATTATCCCAAAGTCCCGGATATCATGCATCTTACTATGATAGCTGTTATGAGCTTGATGATAGGGACATCAACTTTCCAATCTGTGGAGATGGACGTACATTAACGACCGTACCCGGCTTTGGTGAAAGATGCCTCGGAAATCAGCCCCCTTTTGCATTTGCGACAGCTTCACCTAATCCAGTCAATACAGGTGAAAGTGTAACATTAGACGGTTCACAGAGTCATGATCCAGATGATTCAATTGTAGCATATCAGTGGTCACAAATAGATCCTCCAGGTGGCATAATCGGTAATTCTCAAACTATTCAATTTACTGCTCCTGAAGTAGAAGAAGAAACAACAATCAGAATTGGTCTGACTGTAAGAGATTCTCATGATGCTACTGGGCTAACCTATGTAGATATTGTAGTTCTGGCTCAATGTTCTGAAGATGCTGTAGCTACTGAATCGATTTCGCTACCTTCGACTCCATTAATGTCAGCAAACCAATTACCAATAACTTCAAGTATCTTTTGTAAGCACCCTCCAATTGCTATAGCTACATCAATACCAAAGGATTCTGCAGTTATTGGACAAAGCGTTATTCTCGATGGAGATCAGAGTTATGATCCAGATCCGGGTGACGAGATTATAAATTATGACTGGAAACAGGAATCTAATGGAGCACCTCCAGTAAATATCATTAAATACCAAGATCCAACTCTTAAATCCCGTGCGACGTTTACATCGCCTAATATAGTACCTACAAGGGTAACGTCAGATCAGAGCCCTCCAGAAAAGATCTCCTTAAAATTCAATCTAGAGGTTACAGATAACCATGGCTTGAAAAGCTTACCCCTGCCTCAATCGAGCGTATCTTTGCAGTTAACTTGTAATCCCGAAGAGGAAAGGACAATAGACAAAGTAAGACAACAACTACAAGTTATATTTGGATGGTATGATACCTTTGATTTGGAACATGCTACTTACGCACTGAAGAAATGGTTGTCCGGAGACGATTCAAACGTAGACTTGGATATTAATTGGCTGAGGACTACTGAACCAATTCAGACAGGCGAATCAACCAACGAAAAACGATTCCTAACCAAACATACGATGAGTGGCCCTACCAAGGGAGAGAGTCTTGTTAAAATTTTGGATGAAGTCGCAAAAGATGGAAAGACAAGAACTTTTGGCGATACTTGGGATTATTCCCTCGACGTTCCAATACACATATTCGATACCAACAGTCTAGACTTTGACCTTACTGTGGGAAGTGTTCAGCTTTCATCTGTTGGAAATTTTGAGATCAGTAGGCCTGCCGACGGAATGTTGCATTTAACAGGGACAGTACATCACTTCATAAGCCAGAAAATAAATGGTGTAAAGCAGGCATATGATATGGTTGATTTTAATCCTGGCGAGCAATTTCCACCGAAAGCAATATCTAAGTTTACTGAACGAATTCCGGGGGTTGATATCCCGACCATTATAAATGATGAATTAAATCTAATGAAAAAATGTTATGGCGCTAATGACTATAAGCAGTCTGCCAATTGGGATAGAAATGTGGATATTACAAATACTTACAATACACTTCGACAATTGCTGAAGCATGGCACTCTCAGTTTTAATGGACCATAGCTAGCATGTAGGCACAATGGATTGATTCTATCTTCTAGAAGCAAATATAGTGCTGCCGGAGAGGAGCAGCTTTGCAATCTATTTTGCGCGTACTACTCTGCGTAGTTGATCTCCAGATCCATGTCCTGATACATGAATGTATATCCAGTCAATATCACTTGCTAGCAGACCAAAGTGCCCTAGCCATGGACCCAATTTATAAAAAAGGAGCCAACGGTACTTCTGTCACTAGCATTCTACAACATTATTACAAATCTAGATTCAACATATCACCATATCATCAAAACTATTCTCTCCATCCCTTCCCTGGATACCTTCTGTGGCAACTCCTCCATTTCCGCCAGAACTAGAACCGGTTAGGTTATAATGATATAGATTCCATACTTCGAGGACAATAATGTCTATAATTTCAGCCTCTTTCTCTTCCTAGTCTAATAATCAATATTTTTGCATTTCATGCTGGGCGATTCAAATCCGAATCATTATTATTCTTTATTATGAATCAAGCTAGAATATAACAAATTGTGTAATAACTGAATAAAGTCATATATCCGACAGTTCTTAAGTATATTTATGATATCAAAAATGACTACTTCCTTTTTGATCTGTTTGATAATCTTGTATGGTTTATTTACGTTAAGCTATGATTTAGTATATATAGGGGATCAAAACGGAATCATGAAAGTATTTGCTACTTCGGGTAATGACTCTGGAGACTCTGCAGGAAATAGTGAGGAGGCTTCTGATGACTCAAGTCCTGATGACTCAAGTCCTGATGACTCAAGTCCTGATGACTCAAGTCCTGATGACTCAAGTCCATCTAGTAGCGAAGATGCTCCTGACGATCCAGCTGTTGAGTGCAGTGGAAATAAGGAATTAATAGATGGTGAATGTAGAGAGGTTCCAAGCGCTAGCGATTTAGCTCAATCTGGAAGTGCAGGTGCGGCTTCATCCCCTGGTGCTCTATCAGCTATGCCGGCAGAGCCTTCAGACCCCACAGGTTTTATACCCTCAGACCCCTCAGATCTGATAGAAACTTCCGAAATGGCTTCTGGAAGTATTTCTGCAGAATTAGGAACGTCTCAGAATGTATATAGTCAGCCTGATAGTGACAGATTCCACCATAATTCAGAAGATATCGCGTTAGAGCTAAGTTCCCTTACTCCACTTCAAATTGCAGAATATCCTTTCACTGAGCTTTCTGACAATGATTTAATGTTAGCATTAAGCTTTTTAGCTCCATCTGATCTTGGGAAAGTGCTCACAAATATCCCTGCAAATGATCTAGTGGTGGTAAAAGAAAGGCTTGGCGAAAGTAAGTTCAATGAATTCTTGTCGAAGGTCAGTGTACCGGATAGAGAAGTCCTGGAAAAAATACTTCCCATTTGAGAATACCTTATTGGGTATAGTCATGCACTTCCACGACTAAGGCTGTTTTGTACCGAACTAGTTGGTTTAATTAAATTTCTTATATTGGGGCCTTACTTCTTTTCCGAATATTCTTGAACCTAGTAAATATCCATGGGATTGAGCCTGCCAATATTCCAGTGACAAATGAAATAGGTGCTCCAACTTTGCTCCAGAATTCGCCTATATAATCTACGGGCGTCAATGGCTCCTGCAAAGTCAAAAGCAAAGTCGAATCTGTAAATATATTCTCAACTGGCCTCACAGAAGATGGCAGAAAGTTAGTGGCAGGCGATCTAGCAGTGATGAGTTCTTCTGGAGGAAATGATGAATTTGCAAAAATAAATAATGTCTTAGGACCTATTGCAGCATCTTCAGCGGATGTTATGGTCAGAGGTATAGTGGCTACGCCATAAGAAGGAATGCGTAATTCCGACGTAGGAACAAGCGACGTATTATTTTGTGTAAAATCAAGAAAAATGTCATCTGACTGACTTGTAGCGCTGAGATTGACTATAGGCTCATACCCCTGAGCTGTACTTACCTTAACTTCAATCGTTTTGGTCTCGCCTTTCCTCAGTTCAACAGAATTAGGTGTTGTAGCTATAGAAAGCTCAAGTGGAGGGATTGCAACCATTCTCGTAAAGTCAATTTTAAGGATACCATCATCCTTTTTCTTAAATTCACCGTAAAATACTACTTTGTATTTCTGCGGTGAAAGCAAGGCATCCAGATCCGCAGTCAATGAAACGTAACGTCCTCCTGTTCCTTCTCTAGCGGCGAAGTCTGTATATGGAATTGTTTTATTATCTAATACTTTGATCCCACCAAAATGTGACCATTTTTCCACTACTTTGGTCCAGTTCTTGCCTTGGTTGTTCCAACTAATCTCAACTTTATAATCAATACCACCAAATCCGGTATTATCATTAAAATCTGAATTGATATACATACCATAATTTACATCTTCATAAAGAGGGGAGGGAGTAGGTTTAAAAGGAAAATAGAGCCAAAGTATAGCATTTAATGTTTTTCGATCACTATGATAGTCAATTGATTCAATATCTGTTGAACGATCACCATCTTTTGTTAATTCTCTAGTGTTCATGTTTATCCAGTCGAGTTTTGGATCTATAATTTCTTGATTGGGAAATGAAGGGGATCCATAAGAAGCATTTACGTTTGTAGTGGCAAAAACAAATAAAATACCTTTGAAGTCTACGATATCCAGTAAGAGTACCAAGGCTACTAAAAGTAATAAGGGAAGAATAGCGTAGCTAGGAGATAAGTCGACCAACTGATTTATCCTTCTCTGATATGGATATAGTGTAATAGATAAGTATTCTGACCGCTTCTTTTTATCTGGAAAATCTTTTGCTGGTCGCTACTCCTCATCTTATACTATTCGTAATTTTGGTGAGAACGTATTGAGATTCTCCTTGTAGTCTTCGCCTAGGTTCAATATTCTTGAGGAATGGTGTTCGTCGTTGTCCATATCTTTGACGATGGAAGTTGTGTTGTACATCCTTGAGATGGTCAATTTTCGGGAAATACATCACTGGCTCTAGATTCATCAGGTTTTGCATATGTCGTTGACTACTTCAATCAACGCATTCAAAAGTCTCACAAATAATGATATATTGAACTTTCGTCTGAGTATTTTAAAAGTGTCAAATTCCCCTCATAAAAATGAGATTAAAATTCTCATTTTGTCTTTCTTTAGTAATAATAAAAGACGTGATTATATTTCTGGAACTTATATTGCTGTCTCATTGTTAAACAGTCAGGAAATTCCCTCGGGAAGCTGAACTAAGAGTCCCGTTTAATCTCACGTCTCTGATCTAAATTAGCTCCTCTGATTAAACGATCTGTCTTGAAACGTGATAGGTCTGATTAACCGCCTCGCCAGAACATTCATTATTACTGTTATCAACTATGGATGGTGTGGCAACATTGTAGTTGTTAGGAATGCTGTTCGAACTATTTACTCTATTAGCTACTCCATTACTGCTGCACTGCTATTTACTCTATTAGCTACTCCATTACTGCGCTACTTGCTTTAACGATATTGATACTGATCTGATTACTGCGCTACTAGGATCAGACTTCCCAGCTATAACAGATATAGTGTTACCAATCGGCCCATGTCATTGATACGACCCATTGTGATCTCGTTCAATCCATTTAACGTCTTCGAGAAACTTGACAACCCTATTGATAAAGCGGACGTCGTTGTCGAAATCTTCTGATAATTGTTCGATACTCTCATGGTTATCAACTAGTCTTAATAACCACAGGGAATAGCCTATGAACCTCTACATGGAAGAATGTACTTAATAACCACAGGGAATAGCCTATGAACCTCTACATGGAAGAATGTATGTAGCCAATTTCGGAAGTGACTCTGTCACAGTCATACAGACACCACAAGAAGTTGACCCAGCCATTGCAATAGAAGAACTAATAACTGACATAAGAACTCTGGATGGTGTAAACTTCTTTGTCAAGCTTGTCCTGATCTCACAACTACGAATTGCATTGATATTTGTAAGTGATAGCAGTGCAGCAAATGATTTCATTTCATGTGGTGCAATGAATGCATTTATTTCCTCAGTAAATGCTTACGAAGACAGAGGGCGTTTGACTGAAGCACAAGCAGATGATCTAATACAACAAGCACAAGCCATAAGAGAGGCAATAGGATGTACTTTCTCAACTGTTCAGCAAACAGGTGCAATGGATGCAGCATCAGAAGCAGTAGAAGACTTGACAACAGGATCGCCTAATCCTAATCATTCCTCCCATTTCATAGACGGAACCAACATCCCTTTTGCAATGTCCCTTCCTAACTAATTTTAGCATACTGCAACCTCCTTTTCAGATATGCCTACCAATGATGCATAAAAAATAGGTTAATGTACAAAAGGTCAAAGGAATCAGGCAGTAGGTCAGGAATGAAGCCTATAGTAAGTAGCGCCTGACCTACCACCAGACCTTTCACGAGTGAAGTTGTAGCCGGTGTAGCTTACAACGTTTACCAATATAGTCAATATTTTATAACACATATATTGTTTCTTAGAAGCTAACGCTCAAATCAATATTGGAGTTAATTCAGAAGTTATTTTAATTGATAAAATTTACGTAAATCAATATTTAAGCATGCAGTGAATTCAAGGCTCTTAGGTCCTATAGGACGAGGGGAGATGGACAAAGAAATTCAGACATGATATTTTGACACCCCATACTGACAACTCTTGTGCTAGGAAAGGCTCATCAATTAGGATATGCATAAAAGCAGTGAGTGCTATTATATTTCAAGTGCTGGAACTATCTCAAGATATGGATGATTTTAATACATATCCCGAATTTGCATAATTACAACGATACGTAACTGCGGAGAATATAATCCTGATTGGGCTATCGTTTGGGAGGATCGTGATGAGCATGGTCAGCCCACAAGAAAGCCGTTACTTTATCTTATTAGAGAAACAAAAAGTACAACAAAGACAAGTTGCAGTGATGAACAAAGAAAATTACACTGTGGAAAGAGCCATTTCGATACACTCAACGTTAACTATAGAGTTGTAACATCGGCTAAAGAATTACCCTGATTTCGGTCCTCAGGCGAACATTCCATATGATCGGAGGATGATAACTTGGGTATATAATAGACTAGATTTATTTCTAAAGCTAGAATGGGCATGAGACGATTTGACGACTTAGTAAGATTGAATTTCCATGGTTTTATGCATTAGAAACAAACAGTTTCTCATGAATATGGGTGAACCTTACCAATATGTTGAGGGTGGTATGGACCTAAAATGTGATAATGGTCACTGATAAATTGTATTGTATACATCCGACTTCACCGTTACCTCCAACTTGCAATCGTTGTGGTGGAACCTTTCTTTACTAGTTATAGGGTAACAAAGTCCTAAGCGTGAAAGTGTTAAAATATCACTTGTGAGGTTGTTATGTGTCATTTATCATATCTTATTATGGTGCTATATGCATGATTATAATATGATTTGCACAAATGCCTGAATTATAAGTGACACAGCAAATATTACAACAGATTAGTTTGTATTAAGATTCCTGTCAACTAAAAGGTAAAAAAAGGTTCTTTTAGATAAATTATGATACTGGCTCTGCTGGTGTTTCTTCTTCTTTATCTCAGCAATGGAGTGGTACGCTGCTCACGATTTACCCTCTTTAGAAGATAAGATCTATAAACTCCCAAACTATGCGTTAGTTCATATACTATGATGCCTAACTAATTAGGACCTTTAATGAGTTACGGCCAGAATGCGGGAGGTTCCTCAAAACCTGTAGAAACAGGCAAAGAATATACAGTAGACATTACTGACACAGGTAGAAGTGGAGACGGTATTGCGAGAATACAAGGCTTTATAATTTTTATTAAAGGCGCAAAGGTGGGGAACAAAAACATAAAAATTAAGATTAATTCAGTGGGTGATAGATTTGCTACAGCAGAAGTGGTAACAGGTTCGATAGATACGACTTAGGTTTGTTTCTATTGTAAGACTAACGTAATTATTCTCCTATTTTTCAAGTTGCTCTAATCGATACGTTCTCCGCCTTATTAGAAAGATAGACCCTACAAAAGCCTATGTTAAGCCCTGCTAGATATTACTAGTACCAATTCCAGTACTATTCTAATAGTCATATGGATCATATCATGTAATATCTTATATTGTCTATAATATACTAAATTGCATTGGACTGATGATTGTATTTGCAATTGGTGGACGACTGATTCTAGGACTATAGAATTTTTTAAGATAAGTGATTCGAGAACAGAGCTTCGGTGCAGCAGATGCAAAGGTCTTATGGGCTGGTGGGATGAAGGTCCATCACGTACAAAAAAGATTATGCCATTCAAGCGAGGATGGTCTGAAGAGGAATGTTTGGCTATGCGTTAATTTCGAATTCGTTCTAATATAACATATATCAGATATATGGACGCGTCCGAATTTGCCTAATGCAAAGATTTGATCATTCGGCTTAATGATTCTGGTAAGACATTCGAGGAAATAGCTGATTATCTAGATAATATAATACCCGAAAATTAGTATGATAATAATTATATGACTTAACGGCCAAGACAAACCATAATGGTTGTAATGGTTACATGTAAAAACTGTGGACATGAATATCAATCAAATGTGTTACAAACTCCAGATGAAGAGACTCTTAGATCAGAGCCTCATGAAGATATAATGGAGAACTGTCCAAAATGCAACCAGATTTCAAGTTACAATGGACCAGACTTTTATTGGGAGTAATTCATCGAGTCTAGTTTACAGATTGAAACCAGCTCAAGATATATTATGTATTCGCTCTAAGTTAGTGTATAACAAATCTCTTACATATTCCTATCAACTAACGATATCGATCCGACGCTAACAACCAATAACGCTACAAAAAATACCAGAAATTATGAGCTCTTTACAAATGTTTCAGAATTCTGGTATTTTTTGTGACGTGAAGTCTGATATCGTTCGGCGTCAACGACAGATTCTCCGATAATGTTGATTGGGCCAGAATTCGTTTTAGGTATAGAGCCAAACTTGTCTTTGTTGTCTCAGGGAGTGCAGACATAGTTTTTACTCATCATTTACCTGTCTCAGTAAATTTAAAACCTTCTACTGTAGAGTATAAACTGGATTTGCGCAAAATGCGGGGAATGAAGACGTCAACTATATTCTCGGGATCCGATATAGGTAAGAGACTTTTTGCACTTATGCTAATTGTTATAATTGCCCTCACAGTGGATTCGCAGATAGGTTATATTGCCGATTTTATACCTCAACAACTCTCTTCGAATGGCGGGATTGCTATTTTTGTAGCCTTAGCTGTAGTGTTTATGATAACTCAACATCTTATTTTAGATTATGTCAACCAGTCTAACAAACAGACAAGACAAAGAGCGCCGCATCTCCACTTATTACATAGGGGAGTGGTTGTTGGTCAGTATGTACTAGCAGCGGTGCTAGCATTTGTTATTTTACAAATCCTGTTAACACAACAATACAATGTTGCATCTCTCTATATCACTTATACCATTAGCTATGGGCTTTGGATCGTGACTTTAGCTCTCTTGACCAACGCATTTATCTCTTGGTATAGATTGTCTAGCAAAAATGTCATGGTGCTAATACTCGCCCTATCCATGATCGCATACGTAATAAATGGGATAACAGGCATAGCCACGTATTTTGATATGTTGACCCAACAGAAACCAGTAGTAACATCTAATGATGTGGCGTATTTTCCGGAATTTAGTATCGAATCAGTTGGGAGCCAGATCGGTACGGCTTCTCAAATAGCTTCTACTGTTGCATATATTCTCACTTGGATTGGAACAGTCAAGATGCTATATCCATATATCAAAAAATTGGGCAAGACCAAGTTCTGGATTATTATGGGTGTGGCTATGGTCTATTATCTTATATCATTTCCGCTCTTTGTCTTGGGATATTTTACTCCGTCAGAAGATGTAGATGCGATGACAAATATTTTTATTTTTTCATTAGCCGGAATCCTGTCTGGAATCATATTTGGAACAGCATTTTTATCTGTAGCAAAAACCTTACGAAAAGATAGTGTTCTCAGGACCCACATGATAATTGCAGCATATGGATTTGTTCTCTTTTATATTGCTGGATCTGCCACGGCTGCACAGGCCGCATATCCACCTTATGGAATTGTCTCAGTCTCATTTACAGGGTTATCTTGCTATTTGATATACCTAGGACTCTACTCTTCGGCGGTTACTGTTTCTCAAGATACAGCATTACGACTTTCGATTAGAAAGTCTCTAACCGATCAATCAAAATTTTTGCATAGTTTGGGTACAGCTCAGATGGAACAGGAATTACAATCAACTGTCTTGAAGATTGCAAAAAAACATTCTGATGTATTGACAGATAAAACTGGAGTTGAAGCTTCAATGACAGATAGCGATATCAAAGAGTATATGACAATGGTATTAAATGAGATTCATAAGAGTTGAATAATACTATTGTGAGCAGCGGACGACCAAGGCATTACTATCATAAATATTGTGATTATACATAGTATTATTTAGCTATCATTAATATCCATCGGTACATTTGAATAACTTGTCTGTATAGATAAATACTGGTTGACTATGGGAGGGGGATTAACGAAGTTTTACTGTCACTAGACCCGCCTTCGCTATTGCTCGAATCGCTATCAGCATCTGGATTTTCGGAATTATCATAAAACTGAATGTATCCCTCAACCGGACCAAAATTATTATCTCTACAATAATAGCATTTAGATGAAAAACTGCTCATATTTACTCTTCCTGATTCTCCAGTATGCATTTATTTAATCGAGTTAATAGTTAAGTTAGACCGACGTCTTGGGCAAATTAAATCTCATTAGCATTATTCAATGGGCATGTAATCGAGGGGCGATAACGGTGGCCACACAAAACATTGGTTATTCTGTCATTTTATTATCAAAGCCGCAGACTCTGCCCTAGCATGTAAGGTCAAGGTAATCTAGATAACCAAACT
>JAATVS010000330.1 GCA_014523695.1 Nitrososphaerales archaeon TH5895 | reverse complement strand
TGCATCTATGTAAGTTAATAGATATCTTTCTTGTGAATCGATAAGCTCCATTGAACCAGGCTCCCCGTGGCCTGGAAATATCGTAGTGATATTGGCAAGTAAGTCTCGAGCTCTGTCAAGGTTCTTCAACCAGTCAAGGATATGGTCGTCTGCTATGTACGGGTGATGTCCATTAAAGATAAGGTCGCCTACAAATGCGACTTTTGGTCCATTTTCTATAATCCATATGGAGTTTGCATCTGAATCTCCACCGGGGCCAAAATCGTAGACTCTATATGTCAAACCATCGAAAGTGACAGCTTCTTTATCTTTCAGGTTCTGGTTAGGATAAGTCCATTTACTAATCCATTCTTCCTTAAAAATAGGAGTCCACTGAGTGCGTTTAGCTTCCTCTGTAGCATTCATTATTCTTTGTACTGATTCAAGTGAGATGATTGAGACATTGCTTGATGATGGTGTTGTTGTTGACGGTGTTACTAGATATGTTACACCAGCAACATGATCTGGATGTGGATGAGTCAGTAGAACGGCAAGAAGAGGCTTGCTGATAGAATCCAACTGAGCCTTTAGTGCCTTGCTTTCGCTGACTGTAAGGGCTGAGTCAATAACTACTACGCCATTAGCAGTTTCAATGAGATAAGCATTTACGAAGATACCCTTTTCCCCAGACATATAGGTGTGAATTTTTGGAAATGAATCTGGCTTATTGCCTTCATTTGCAGATAGATTATTGGTTGATGATGTAACATTATCCTCCACAAACAAGCTTTCATTCGGTAATACTTCGCTAGCAGTTACAGATTGATCAGAGACCACCTCTAGAATCGCTAATGTCAGCAAAATCGAAAACAACGATGGGAGTATATTATGTTGTATATTCGAGTGTTGTTTGATTGACTTCGCGTTCCCACCAACAATCACATAACAACACTCTTTCTTATCCTTGATTGTCATTTTGAAATAATATTTCCAGCTGTCATAGTAGAACAAATTGGACAACAAATAGATAATAACCGAATTAAGAAATGGGACAGAGTGGTAGTATATATTAATGACTTCGATAATATCTTTGCTCATGTTGTTGCTTCTTGTCACTGTTACTCTATCCTTGGTGTAGTTTGTTTGCATTATCCCTCGTCATTGTTGCTTTCTAACTAGTATGTTATTATCTTCTACTTTTACTTCATATGTTGGAACTGCTTGACGTGCTGGAGGCTTAGTCGGCTCACCGGTCCTAACATCAAATTTAGAACCATGCCAAGGACATTCAACATCGTATCCTTCAAGTGTACCCTCATTTAGGGGTCCACCAACGTGAGTACATACATTTCCTATTGCATAGTAATTTCCCTCGACATTAACAATACAGACCCTCTCACCTGCTAGGTCAATTGCTTTCATGGTAGATGATTGGATGTCTTTTGTTTCAGCAACCTTTACAAAATCTGCACTCAATTCTTACACCTCTCATATCATTAGTATAGGGGCTAAATGCTATATGGGTTTCCGATTACAACCATATGGAGATTAATCGTATCTCACAGTAATCATACAAAAGACTTTCTTGAACGAAGAACCTTTTGGGAAGATATCGAACCAATCGTACAAGCTAATTATTTATCTGTAAAGCGTGGTTAAATATCATACTTCTGAAGATTGAAAGGTTTAACCCATCTTCCTTTATGCCATCGCTAACAAGTATTATGTGGCCTGAATTTCCACTTTAAAAGGCTCTAAATCTAATTATGGTTACTTTTTCCCCCGGGTTGAAAGAAGACGATACATAACCTCTGGAATCGCCTAACAATACGACCTTCATGCCTTTGTATAGCTTAGACTTATCTTCATCTTGTAATGCTACAGTTATTTCCCTCTTTGATGAGCTTATCATATCCGTAAATACTTCCATCTAACTTGATTTGTTCAGGCATATGTTCACTTGATTATCATATATATCAAAGAAGTACTTTTGGTTTATGTTTTCCAAGATCCCGAAATGGCTGTCTATCTACTTTAAGAGAGCATTGGGGTTTAATGATATGTTATTTGTGACCGTTACTACCTTACCTTGATTCGAGTCCATATCCTAGTCAATGCCGATCTAAAGTACTGTCAATAGAGTGCATATCAGATCATGAAATAATGAGAAGAGCTTGAATACCTATCTGCCGAGCATCAAAAAATCAATGAACTTATCACAAGATAGTAGTGTAACTTGCTAAATGGCAAAGTTGTTAGTATAAAAAATCCAAGATATGACTAGTGACACATATTTCGAACAGATTAAATAGTTATCATACCTTATTGGTATAGAATAACTGTTATTATGCCATTCTATACGACATAATTCCTACTTGTATGATATTAGGTATTAATATCCCTATACTGTTCTCACCAATCTATTACCAATCTATTACTACTCTACTCTATTATTACATACTTAGGGATGATGATTCATTGTTTCTATAAATGTAGACAATCAAATTTATGACTCTAATATTGTATTTTTGTCCTGCATTCTGCTTGTTTTACTCCATCATCATGGCCTTCAATATCACCTCTATCATCCACTATTTGTCTAATCCCATTGCTCATAAAGTATTTAGAGTATGATGAAATTTGTTTTCCTTCTTCCTCCGTTATATACGAATTGGATTGTAAGCCAAAACTACCAAATATGGTTTTTCTCAGTGGATCAAAATCTTTTACCGTTAGATCTTTTATTATGCTCTCAAGATTTTGTTTTGATATAGTTGTTTTGACTATGTATTTATCGATGTGATTATTACCAGCTCCCAATCTCTGAGAAGTGGTTATCTTTATATTGTAATC
>JAATVS010000051.1 GCA_014523695.1 Nitrososphaerales archaeon TH5895 | reverse complement strand
GCAATGTATCATCTATCTTGATGTCTTTCCAGTTTGAGATAATTTTCTGAAAGCGTTCTTCTTCGTTACTTGGAAAGCCTACTAGTGCGCCATATAATTCACTTATAACCTTGTTCACTTCAGTAGTCATTTCTTACTCTCGTGCAGCCTCTTTGAAGAGATTCATCATATAAATTTCTACACCCTTCGTTAGTTAATAAACTTCGCATAATTTTCCATTCCTTAAACTCTCCGGTGCAATCACACATGTAAGATAATTTATCAACTCTTCTCTCCTCTCAGAAGGATTGCTTTGAGAAGAAGACTATAATACCTCTTTACATACATATACACTGTGTATATATCAATAACTTTGACGGTTTTAGGATTGTTAACACATCCTGACCCCGTAGAACTGAACCTGCAAAAAAACTAAAAGGACAAAAAAGGTAGCAGAAGAAATGATTGAGGAGAAAACTGATGTGTTGGACGGTGCTGAGAATATCCTCAAGTTTATGTTAGATCGTTTGGAGGCAACACAAGAAAAACTTGATGGCTGCTATGATTATCTTGGTCCATCGAGGGTAATCACAATCGAACCAGTAAGGCAGGCTTGTCTGAGATTGGGGGAAAGAGGAGTGAGAGTAAGGTATTTGACCGACATAAGGAAAGAGAATCTTTCTTATTGTAAAGAAATCTTGCAGATAAAACATCTACAGATGCGTCATATAAATCGAGTCAAAGGAAACTTTGCTATAGAAGATGGCGAAGGTGCTTACTTGGTAGCGCATGCTATTGAGAAAGAGTCAGAACCAGTCAAGCATGCCATATATAGCACCATCAAGGGGCTAGTAGTAGCACAGCAATACCTCTTCGATAGCCTTTGGAATAGGGCAATACCAGCAGAATATAGAATCAGAGAACTGGAAGAAGGTGTCATACCAGATGTAATAGAAACATTAAGAGATCCTTATGAGATACAAAGACTCGCATTCAAGCTAATAAAATCAGCCAAAGATGAGATCTTGATAATGTTTGCTGCATCTGGTTCATTCCTTCGACAGCAAAAGATGGGAAGTATGGACTTACTTCTTGGAGCTGCACTGTTACGTAAGGTCAGAGTTAAGATTCTCACATCAATAAATCAGGATATAAAGGACTGGCATAAGAAAACTGGACCTATAGAAGAGATTGAAATAAGAAATATTGAACCTTTAATACAGACGAGAATGACAATTCTTGTTGTAGACAAAAAGTTCTCCTTGGTAGCTGAGCTAAAAGACGACAGCAAAGAAACGTCATATGAAGCTATGGGATTGGCAAGCTATTCGACTAGCAAGCTAACAGTATTGGGCTATGCTTCTATATTCGAAGCACTCTGGAAAAAAAGCGAACGATATGAACAGGTAACAAGACTGTATGACGAAGCAAGAATTCATAATATAGCCCAAAGAGAGTTTATCACCGTAGTTGCTCATGAGTTACGTAATCCTTTACAACCAATAATTAGTCTCTCTGAGGTTCTTCGTTCTAGAGCTAGCAGCCGTCGGAGAGCAAATGATACAACAGAGGAAGATGAAATGCTTGATGTCATTGCCAGAAATGCAAAGAGACTTCGACTGCTAACAGAAGATATACTTGATGTTACCAGAATAGAGACCAAGACACTTAAACTAAACAAAGAAAGATTCAACCTCAAAGACGTGATCAATGCAGTAGTACAAGAATATCAGAATGAAATTCGCATTCATAATGTGTATGTCAGTGGTAAAGGCATAGAACTATTATCTTTGTATGATGATACAACAGAGTCAGATAATAACAGCAATAACCTAATGATAGTAGCAGATCAAAATAGAATTTATCAGGTCATATGCAATCTAGTAAATAATGCCATTACATTTACAAATGAGGGAACTGTTAGCATTACGGCAACAACGTCAAATAAAGGTGGTAGTCGGGCTGACGTTACTGTTAGTGTAAAGGACAGTGGTACAGGGGTCGATCCCGAAATATTACCACAATTATTCGCAAAATTTGCATCAAAATCTAATGAAGGCACTGGCCTAGGTCTGTTCATATGCAGAAATATTGTAGAAGCTCATGGTGGCAAAATATGGGCTAAAAATAATGCTGATGGCATAGGAGCTACGCTTACGTTTACGTTGCCTGTCCGCAATGTCCTATCTCTTGTAGATGAAGTACAAGAATATATACAAGAGAAGAAGGTTGGGTTGAACTAGAACCCTTAAGAAGGCATCACCGGTGATGGTATTTAGTGAATTTTTTACATTGAGTGGTTGGCATTGTCGGCATGACAATTCTCGAGTTATGGAAAAGATATAACTAAGAACTTAGGGAGTAACGTCGTTCACGTGTAGAATGTGTGATGTTAATAATGGATAAGAAAAAGAAATCCAACGGAGACAGACGAGACAAGCGTCGGTATTCGGATTTTCTAGTAGGTCTGGGTTTAGGTGCAGTAGGAGTTGTCATTCTTTCGTTATTATTTAAACCACGTTGTCCGAAGTGTGGTAAGAAAATATCACGGGGAATTCAAGAATGCCCCTTTTGTGGCGCCAATTGCAGTAGTTCAGCTTCTTCTTAACAATAATTTGACCGACATTTACAACTTTCTCACGACACCTAATAAAAATAGATGAAACGCCTTTTTTGTATATATTGTAACACCATAGTTAGTCAACAGATATGAATAAGATCTCAAATAATCTATTTTTTGTTGATCGACTCAATTATCTTCCTTTTCTCTTCATTTAGTTCCTCCATTGTTATAGGATTTGCGAGAATAATAGTAGCCAGGCCTCTCTTACCTTCAGATTCGTTGATTTCCTGTCTATCAGTGAAAATGATTGCATATGGAGTACCATTGAGGGCATGAAAAATTGAATCATCATTGCTTGGAATCATCAACTCTAAATCTCTTAAAGGAATCACGCTTCCATAGTCATCAATATCCAGTTGAGTCACCTCTGCATTCTTTATTGTTACCTTATTGACTTTGACAAACATATCTTTGAGTATACATACATACATGTCATAATTAGATATTTCTGTACAATATGTATGATATACTGAAAGTGATCCTTCTAGGATTTCTTGTGTATATCTGTAGTCAACCAGAATGACCGCATATGGACTGATATAGACATATTCTCTAATCAACTAGAATTCGCACAAGTATTCAGTTTCCATGACAGCGGAGTTACCACTTCAAACAGATCCCAACCAACTTGTTACTATCGGATGCTCAAGGCTTCCAAGATAGCTTCTAATCATGGAATTGTATGCCTTTCTCGAATTCTTAGAAGTTGCTAACGTAGAGCTTATTATTCAATTCATCAAAATAGTAATATATATATCGATTCCCTTTTTAGGTGATAATTGGAAGCGGAATACAGGTAGCTGTAAGAAAAGAAGAATACTAAATTTCCTTCAGGTCACCCAATTTATACAATCCGTATCTGTAAGAAATGAATGCAACTTTGGATGACGTCTCAGTTCCCTCTCCTCAAGACAACATCACCACATAATGCCTAAATCCATCCACTTAATGCTATTTGTATCCCGCAGCCCTGGACAGAAGGCATCATCGACCACCCCTATGAATACAACTACAATGGTGAATGTCTATTCCAACTTTCAGCCAGTTATATTGTATTGCTCATCGTCTGTATCCTTTCCAACAGCAGAGTTAGTACAAGTTGATAAGACCAAGATCGCCAAAACACACAATAGTCAAATCAGTTATTCAATGATGAGATAAAACAAGATGTATGATTACATCAATAATAAAAATAATAGATAAATAAGCAAAATAATTTGTAAAGTAGAGCTCAAGGCAGCAATGATGATTAGTTCTGCAGTTTTATTATTTGCCATTTCATAGCTCTTCCATCAACTCATCTATCACCAGAAGCGATGCATTCTATTGTCTATGCCCAGACACCTCAACTACAGCAACAGTCGCCGGATGATCATAATTCTGATAGAGATGACAAATACGTCATCACCAGTTATTCCCATAACAACCACTAACAGCAGTATTTTCAATGACGTATTCAAACGGACACATGATTCTGTTGTACAAATAAACGGTACCTCAAACAGGTATCGCAGCAGATCCATCCCTGGAAAATAGAACTGCATTAGGATCTGGTTTTGTATTCGATCAAGAGGGACACATTATTACTAATAACCATGTGGTTTCAAATGCTAAGATAGTAAATGCAGACGTACAATACCTCAGAGATAGATCAAGAGAGAACATTCACAATTACGTAACTACCACCTTACCTGAACAAATGGAGAATACATTAGTAGGACTAAACCAACTTATTCATAAACTGTATCAGGATATAGACAATAAAGATAGAAGTATTAAGGATAAACATAATGCCATTTCACTAATCAAAGATTGTTATGCTATGCGTCTTGAGACACTAGGAGCTGGAGCACTAGCTAGTGACATAAACAAAGGTAGAGGAAATAGGGGAGATTATACTATAGATGAGATTAAAGCAATTTCTACAACAACTTCATGATAATCATAGTGTGGTACAGGAACAACAGCGAGAACAATTCTCAGACTGCTGTCATACACATATCATAGGCCTACCCCGTAGACTAGGCAAAGAGAACCCACTATTTAACTATCAGCATAATTGGTTTATGCTGATATAGAATATAAATCGTTGAATGCAGATTTTTCTTTGTCTAAACAGTATTCATCATCCTTAACCATAGCTGATTTTAATGATGCGATTAATTCGCCAAATGGTCTTTTCCATTGTACCGTCATATGGGTTACCTCTTAATAAAATAGAATGAAACTAAAACATAAAAATGATGACAGTGAATACACTTAATGCAGCTGCTACTAATTGCCCAAGAAAAAAGAAAGAGTCATAACTTTAAGAATGAGTGAGAATGATCATTTTTTTACTAACTATCTACTGCCTATACTTTTGCTAATGCCAGAATTGTAGAGAGTCTAAACGAATCTAGGCAGTCTTCATGTGAGGTTGCTTCCTACTCCAGGGTGCCATCGCCTTTCTCAACTGCAGTGCACAGGGGAGTGATCAATTTATTGAATCGTGAATGACATGGCAACTGTGCCCCCGTTGTATTCTAACATCTGCTTACAATTGGCTAGCATGTTTTTGTGCTCCTTGTTGAAGTGCAAACTGATTATAATAATACACTACTGATACTATCTATTCAGATTTTTGGTAATTGGTTATCTTACCACTAGGAACTTAATTTCATCTAGATGCAAAAGCTGATACTATCGAGGAATTTCTTTTTTCGTGCCTTCCATTTATATTCAAAAAAGTGTCTACTAACTAGAAAATCGAACTTATTAATTTTATTTATGAATTTTGGGTAACTTTATTGCATGTTCTTAAAATAAGCTGTCTGTTGATCTATATTATCATAAAATGACTAGTTTTCAAAGATTGGGTTTAATGGATGCTATTGACAATGGCGTTCAGACATGTTATCATCAATGTACCCAGTGCGGAATTATATTTGGTTGTAAGCTGGTACGCGCTCCTAATAGGTGCGATAATCCATTCTATCGTGGTAGATGTAGTATATGTAATGGTGTAAAGAACTAGGATCAATCTCTATTTGGAGCCATTATAAGATGATACAAAATGCTATGTATTTCATCAGTATCTGATATGGAGTCTTTGAATTCAGGGACAACTCCGTCTTCAATTTCTTTTGACTTCTTCCGTATGTGACAAAGAAATTATGAATGACCAGTATTTTGTAATATGTTTTTTGGCTATCTATTAGATTAGGCACTCTATTTTTCCACACAAACTCAAAAGCGACAATTATTACACACCCCTGCATGTCTAAGAAAATGACACCTGGAGAAGTGCTCAATTCAGTAGTTGAAGGTATCAACACAGGGGATCTAGATTCCCTCTTGACGCTCTATGAGGCTGATGCGTGTTTTGCGTCGCAACCAGGACAACTTGCAAAGAGTCCGGAATCCGTACGCCAAAGTCTACGTAGTTTCATCGACTTGAAGGGCAAATTGGATCTAAAAGTAAAGAGGGTACTTCAAGCAAGCGATCTTGCTCTTGTAACTACTGAATGGTCATTCAGTGGAACTGGATCTGATGGTAATCCTGTTAATATAGCTTCCAATTCTGCGGACGTTCTGCGTCATCAGGCCGATGGGACTTGGCGGTTTGTCATAGATAGCCCTTGGGGGACAGATTAGTCAGCAGAAATTAATATTGAATAAGACATAATCGCTAAATTTTCTTCAATCTTCAAGATTGTCCAAACACGAGCAAAAGTTTGATCCTATTCTATGTTTCTAATAGGGCAAAAGAATTTCAGTCAGATCAGAATTCACAACCGCAGAATTGATCTCAAAGATACTTAGTCGTGTCGATACCTTTTATAGGGACCCAGGAACTAAAACAAAATATCAAATCTACCTGTTACCAATTCGAGCTATACTAAGGCCTAATATTTTGCTAGTAATTAACGTCTTCTAGCAGCTATCGTATGTGTTTGTTCTATATACCATCTTATATTGTCTTTAAACTTTGACCACCAATCAAGGAATGCATCGCTACTCTCCGATTCAAATAGCAAGAATCCATTATATTCTGTTCCCCAAGCATGATTATATTCACCAGCTAGTTCTATTCCTGATGGCAAATTATTCCTTAGATCATTCCACTCAGATTTAGCTTTAGCCGCTTCATCGGTGTTCATACTCTTGAATCTATAAAAGACCAGAAATGTGGTTGCAGCCATAAACGAATATGATATTAGATACTATTATGTGTTCTCATTGTGATTCCAAAATCTGAAACCGCTGCTGCATATCGGTACTGACCCTCTTTTTTAGGTCTTTGAATGCAATAGTT
>JAATVS010000008.1 GCA_014523695.1 Nitrososphaerales archaeon TH5895 | reverse complement strand
TTGTGGAAGCCCAGATACTAGAACTGAAAAGCAAAAGAAATTGGGCTTTCTATTATGCGAAGCCTGCGGTGCGAAATCGTCCATCAAAGGGAACTATGCATGATTCGATCATTACTGGACCTCTCTTCCCAGAGGTCAGTCAGTTGCGAATCTGATTATGTGACATAACTACCATTGCTTGATAGACCCTAAATTTAGTTTGGTTTATTTTTGCTTGCCTATCATGCACTTGCTATCTAAAACACATTTCTTTTCTCAATTGCGCAATCAGAGTAAAATAAGATTTTTGAAATATCAGCAATTCTTCTGTCGACCAAGTTATGATGTTCTCGTGTAATTATTTTTTGCCAAGTGATCGCACAAAGTTAACATTGGCCTCTAAGTATCGTATCGCTCTGTATCTCGCGATGACAGCTATCATGTCTCTCAACCCCGGTGCGTCTTTAGGCACTGAAACTTTAGAATCCACGAATGGATTCTCTACAGGACAGAGTTGGGGTGCTTTAAGAAAGGCTTGGAAGGGGTACAGAATTGCGAAGGTTCAGTCAGACAGTCCAAGAATGACGGAATATGCCACCAAGATACGAAAGATTCAAGGCGAGCTAGGGATAACTAGATCCACGTTTCCTAATCTAGGTATAGCCTAAATCTTCTTTTTTAGAATCACAACAATACAAATTTAGACCTAAATTAGACTAGCTAGTATAAGGTCTAACTACCACATTTTTCATGTTAATCGATATGTAATTATCTAGCTTTTTCTGTAGGTATTCTTCAAGGTAAAATTGAGCGTAGAGAATTGTGAAAAGGACAGTGTATCTGATAGCGACGGCGAGGGTGAGGAAGTTATTCAACAAGGATCCTCCCACGATGAAAAAGACCAGAACTATATCAATCATCTAGAGAAAGAACTGTCACGGGCTGAGGAAGAACGCCAGAAGGCAAAAGTGGAAGCCGATAACAATATGAATAAATTGAGATATTTGATGGCAGATTTTGACAATTATAGAAAACGAATGGAAAGGCAAGTAGAATCTAAGATAAACCAAGGAAAAGCAGAACTTATTTTAAAGTTTGTTTCTATCCATGATGATTTATCTAGGGCAGTCGAGACTGCAAAGCAAGGCAAATCAGAACGGGTTGTAATTGAGGGTCTGGAAGGTATTTTAAGGAACGTTGAGAATTTGTTTGACGCAGAAGGTGTCAAGGAGATTGAAACTACTGGTACTCCCTTTGATCCGAATATTCACGATGCTATATCATTCAAATTCGATGACACTGTACCAGAAAATACCGTGATTGCTGAAATTAGAAAAGGATACATGATATCTGATAAAGTATTAAGACCTAGTTTAGTAGAAATTTCTAAAAGGAAGGTTAAAAATAGCGTTAATGACAGTAACAGAATAAAAGGAGACTAAGAAGAAATGGGAAAAATTATAGGAATTGATCTTGGAACAAGTAATTCTGCCGCATCGGCTATGATCGGAGGTAAACCGTCTATAATACCAGCGGCTGAGGGAACTTCTATTGCAGGTAAGGCGTTTCCATCTGTTGTCGGCTTTACTAAGGATGGACAATTGCTAGTAGGGGAACCTGCGCGCAGACAAATGATTTCCAATCCAGAAGGCACAGTGCTGGCAGCAAAAAGGAAGATGGGGACAGAGTTTCGATTTAGCGTGTTTGGCAAAGAGTATTCCCCACAACAGATTTCCGCATTTATTTTGCAAAAAATAAAGAGAGATGCCGAAGCATTTTTGGGTGAGAGTGTAGACAAAGCAGTGATCACTGCTCCGGCTTACTTTAACGACAATCAGAGGCAAGCAACCAAAGATGCTGGTGAGATTGCAGGACTCCAAGTAGTCAGGATAATAAATGAACCGACAGCAGCTTCTCTTGCATTTGGCCTTGATAAGATTCAGAAAGATCTAAAGATCGTTGTGTTTGATCTAGGAGGTGGAACCCTGGATGTTACTGTAATGGAAATGGGAGGTGGGGTTTTTCAGGTAAAGACTACTGCAGGCGATACACAGTTAGGCGGGACTGATATGGACAATAAATTGGTAGATTACATATTACAGGAGTTTAAGAATCAGTCTGGTTTGGATGCATACAATGCATCACTTAATGATCGTGCAGCTATGATGCGAGTAAGAGAAGCAGCGGAAAAAGCGAAGATAGAGCTATCGAATATGATTAATACTGAAATTAACTTGCCATTTCTTGCATATGATTCTGCTACCGGTCCAAAAAATCTGGTACTACAGATTACTAGAGCAAAAATGGAAGAATTGTTAAGACCTATCATAGAAAGATGTAGGGGTCCAACTATGCAAGCACTACAAGATGCAAAGTTGAGTCCTACCGATATAGATAAAATAATACTGATCGGAGGTCCAACTAGAATGCCCATGGTTCGCCAATTTGTTGCAACTGTAATGGGAAAGGAACCTGAAAGAGGTGTGGACCCTATGGAAGCAGTTGCTTTGGGTGCTGCCATCCAGGGAGCTGTTATTTCAGGTGACGTGTCTACAGATATATTGTTAGTGGATGTAACACCGCTAACGCTTGGGGTAGAAGTTCTAGGGGGCTTAAAGGAAGCCGTAATAGAACGCAATACAACAATCCCTACCAAAAAGAGCAAGATATTCACAACTGCAGCAGATTATCAGACTGCCGTAACAATACACGTAGTACAAGGAGAACGAGCGATGGCATCAGACTGTGTTTCTCTTGGTATGTTTAATCTTTCTGGCATACCTCCTGCCCCACGAGGAGTACCGCAGATCGAAGTCACATTTGACATAGATGCAAATGGGATCCTGAATGTTTCTGCCAAAGATCTGGCTACGTCTAAAGAAGCAAAGATAACTATCACTGCAAATACTAAACTAGGTAAAGATGACATCGAAAGGATGAAGAAGGACGCTGAACAGTTCGCTGAA
>JAATVS010000329.1 GCA_014523695.1 Nitrososphaerales archaeon TH5895 | reverse complement strand
TGGAGAAAGGACATCAGTTGCAGCTTTCATTGGCCGAGCCTTGAAGGGGCCGGTTAAGTATCCGCAGCGCATATATAATTTTGAACATTATAAGCAGATTTTCGGAGGACTATGGAAACCAAGCAATATGAGCTACGCCGTTTATCAGTATTTTCAGAACGGAGGAAGGGAAGCTCTAATTGTTCGAATAGCTCAAAATGAAAATGGTACTCTAGATGATGACGGAGGACCTTTTGATAACGTGAATATAGATGTTGCTCTTTCAGCATTTAATAGAGCTGATATTTTTAGTTTTCTATGCATTCCTCCATTCAATCCTAAAACAAACACGACCCCTACATCGATTTATGTCAAAGCATTGACTTACTTGGAAAAAGAAAAAAAGCGTGCAATACTTATCATTGATCCTCCGCAGGATTGGAAAAGATCATATGATCCCATAGGCAAAATGGGAGTAAATAATTCGGATTTTTTAAAACTACATAACAAGAACGCAGTGGTTTATTTTCCTAGATTGCTTGCCAATGATCCTCTAGAAAATAACAACCAACGGGAGTTTGTTCCATGTGGTGCAGTAGCAGGAATATTTGCTAGAACAGACAGCGTATTTGGAGTTTGGAAATCTCCGGCTGGCATAGAGGCGACACTGCGAGGGGTTTCTGATTTGACAGTTAGACTCTCAGATAAGGAAAACGATGAGCTCAATGCACACGGAATAAATTGTTTAAAGGTTCTTCCTAGAACAGGCGCTGTTGTCTGGGGAGCCCGGACTATGCATGGGTTGGGCCGACCTGTATATCAATGGAAGTACATAGGTGTAAGACGACTTGCTATGTTTATTGAGGAAAGTCTTTATCGAGGGACCCAATGGGTCGTTTTTGAGCCTAATGATGAACGTCTATGGTCTCAGATTCGTTTGAATCTGAATCGGTTTATGAACGGCATGTACAAGAGTGCGGCCTTTCAAGGAAAGACTCCTAATGAAGCTTATTTTGTAAAGTGTGATAGTGAAACTACATCTCAGATGGATATCCGTAATGGCGTCATCAATATAGTGGTTGGCTTTGCACCTCTAAAACCTGCAGAATTCGTAATAATTCAAATACAACAGATGATGAAGGGGGGTGGGAATAATGGGACTTAAATCTAGATCTTGACTGTCAGGAGTTAGGCCTTCATCTAGAAGGTCATAATGCTTGGTCGTTATCCAACCTTAATAGAATCCTACTTATGGCACCGATATCGGCGCTAGGCCCAGCGAACTTAGACCACCGCTTATACAAGTGGGACCAAAATTATGTCAAATTTGGTTAATCCCATTGACCCCATATGGTATAAGGGGTCAGTTAATTATAAAGCATGATGGGGCACGCAGTAGTGGAGACCCAGAAAGAAGCAAAATGTTATTCTTTCTTCTATGACCGCACAGAATATACCTATACCACGAAAAATGGTCCCGGATACACGCGGTCATAATATTAAACCGAAACTTTCTTCTGAGTCATAGAACCAGCTTTAAGACTAAAGGCATATGGAGTGATACTGTAGCAATCATTGAAGAATTTCGAGGTTCATTTACTTGATAGACAAAGTTGTTTACTTTCATTCACTCTTTAGGTACCTTATTAACTGCTCAAAGGATATGCTCAGTGTTAATTCCTGTATCGATGGAAAATTTTCATGCCGTCTCGACCGACCACACTTGTGCAACCTATGATTTTAAAATTGAATATATTTTCATTTAATGAATTTTTCCTTATGACTATTTAAACAAAACAACAGCTGAAATCAGGCTAGGGTTAATAACATTTGAGTTTTATTGGTTTACGATTAATTCGTATAAGATTTAATCTTGATTCCGTGTTTGATCGATCCTTCTACTATCATCACTTTTATTTGTGAGTAAAATATATAATATTATAATATGTCTTCAAAAGGATCAAAGATTACTAAGGCTAGAAGGTTAACATTATCATATAAGGGGCCAAATATTGAATTAATTTCTGACCAAAAAATCGAAAAAGTACATCCTCCGTCAAACCTTCTAGACACTAAAAATATCAAAAGCGGATTTTGGTATGAACTAACAGATGATAACCACAATACATTATATCAAAAGAGCATTTCAAACCCAATACAAACTGATGTTGAAGTATTTTCAAATGAACCAGAAGGATCGATTATGAGACAGAAGCTCTCTCAAAGTGAGGGAACTTTTTCGATCTTGATTCCAGATCTCCCTGAAGCTAAAACCTTTTCTATGTTTGGCAATCCTATAGAAAGAAACCATCCATAAAACTTTTTGAAATGAATTTGGATAGGGTCACAGAATAATGACTACTTCTGATGGGGATGTAATAGGAACTACAGTAGTGGTAAATCATGGTCTGCCTTCTCAACGTTGGAGTTTCGTAGTTATGGGTGATGGTTATAGAGAAAATGAACTGTTAAAGTATTATTATGATGTTCAGAATTTTATAGATAAGCTAAAGGATACTGGACCGTTTGATGAATTATGGAACGCAGTGAATATTTACAGGATAGACATATCTTCTACAGATAGCGGAGCAGCCGATCCAGTTGGATGTGGAGGAACTGGTGCAATGCCTACAACATATTTTGACGCTTCCTTTTGCGATGCAGGAATTCAACGGGCTATGATTGTGAATAATCTAATTGCAATTCAATTAGCTAATGATAGAGTACCTGAATGGGATATGATTCTAGTACTCGTGAATAGTTCAATCTATGGAGGAAGAGGGGGAGCTGTCGCAGTTTCTTCTACACATCCATCAGCTAGTGAAATAGTTATTCATGAAATGGGTCATACCGCCTTTGGATTAGCTGACGAGTACGAATCCTTTGCTGGTTGTGGTAGTGGTGAAGTTGGTCACGATGTATACAGTGGCCCAGAACCTGTAGAACCCAATGTAACTATCGATACAAATAGAAGTACTATCAAATGGGGACATCTCATCGATCCATCTACACCCTTACCCACAACTTCCAATAGTGATTGTACCCAATGTGATCCACAGCCTAGTCCCGTTCCACAAGGAACAGTTGGTGCTTTTGAAGGAGCACGCTATTTTCATTGTGGAATATATAGACCGGAATTTGACTGTAAAATGAGGGCACTATGATTTCCCTTTTGTGCTGTTTGTCAAGAAGTTATACACAACACATTATCTCCTTACTTAATTCCGATAAACCAAATACGTTTTACTATCACAACGGGCGAGAAAGATGTGGATGAAAATGATAGAGTTTACTTAGGCATTGCAGGTAGAGAATTTAGGTGTAGACAAGAAGACGATGACGATGCAAATCCATTCCATTTGAAAAATCAAAGTGACTTTAACATTTGGAAATGGTAGTAATGTTGAGGATCCAGAGATCAATGATCCCAGAGATCCGCCCATTGACGTTGCTGACATCTTCAATTCTCCAGTATACTTACGAACTGAACCCAATGCAGGTGAATGGGAAATTATTAATGCAAGAGTAGAAACATTGCCTCATACGGCTATATTTAGTATTAAATATCCAGGAATTGTACTGGATGATGATTCTGGGGAGAAAGTAGAATTAGTATAGCTCTTATCTCGTTAAGATCGATCTTTTTGCGATAATTGATCCGTCTATTATGGAGTTAAAACCTCTGGTACCCAAAATCGTGTCAGATTTGGTTCGCAAACCACTGGCCCCATTGTGATATTAGTTCTCAAATAGGATTCACTCAGACAAAAAGAGTGAAAATAGCGGATGCAAATCGAGAATCGAAATGAAAGGAGTGGGGAAGAATCTGACCCATACTCACTATTCCTTTATGCCATCA